>CAMKMS010000008.1 GCA_946413985.1 uncultured Mycoplasmatota bacterium | reverse complement strand
TGTTAATGATGAACCTATTGCAACAATTGCTATTGGAACAGGACTTGTAGGAATGCTTAGTGGTGCTAATTTTAGACAAATTGTCTGTGGAATGCATGATTCAAAACAACAAATTATGTTATATGCCAAATATACTTTAGAAGCTGTTATTAATTGTTACAATGAAGAAACAGGCGTTACAAAGAAATGAAAAAGAAATGGAAATATAATATATTTGTAACATAGAGTATTTATATCCATATAAATTATAATGTTATTGTCTTAAGAAAAAGTCATTTTCACGTATATAAAAAAAGCACAAGTATATAACTTGTGTTTTTTATTGATTTTTAAATCTATTTTTTCTTACAAGTCCATAATTATATGGCTTTTCTATTATTTCTAATTCGCATCTTCTATTAATTGGAGAATCTACATCTACATCATTAGAAAACTTTTTATTTTCTTTAAGTGATTTTTCAATAATTACTCTATATTCATTTGGTATATAATCTTTAGGTATTCTTGTATCTAATAACCTTATTAAAATTGATTTTTCTCCATTACTTATTATTGAGTCTAATGAATCATTTTTAGGATTATAACCAACATATGAGAAAGTATTTGCATTATAACCATAATTCTCACTTAATGAAATACCTCCAGTACTCATTGTTAAAGATTGTACACGATCAAGACTTTCAAAGTAGCCTGGTAACTTTATAAAATCAGAATTCATTATTTCATCTGCAGTTTCATCAAACGCTTTTTTGTCAATAAACTCAGGATGAAATTTTGGATCCAGATTATATAAATTTGAAGATATTGAATTATCGATTATGAGTAAATATGTATCATCATCTTTTGTTACTATTCTATGTGGTTCACCAAGTGTATGAACTCCCATCATTGTTAATTTAATAACATGTAGTATTCTTTTAATATTGCTTTGTTTTTCATAAATATCTATACGTATATTATTAATTTCTTTTTCTGTATAATCAGGGCCAATTGTTGCTTTAATATTAACATCATAATTTCGTACAACTAATAATTTTTCTAACCTCTTTAGTAATTTTTCGTATTTACGATATTCTTCTCTAAGAGCTAAAATAATTTCACTATATTTATAATTATTATCCATAAAACCTCCTAAAAAAATTATAACATATAAATGTAATTTGTAAACATATTGATTGTTTCTATTAAAAATGATAAAATCAAAACGTAATAGGAAGAGGTAATACAATGAATAAAAAAGGTTTTACATTGGTGGAATTACTAGCAGTAATTGCAATTTTAGCGATACTAGTAATAATAGCATTACCAAATATAATGAGTTTATTTAATGAAGCAAAAAAGAATTCATTTACAACGGAAATTAAAATAATAGTAAAAACTGCTCAACAACAATGGATAAATGATTCTATGTATGAGACTGAATATAAAATTTATTCTAAATGTGGTGATGGCTGCAAAAATCCACTTAAAATGTCTGGTAGAAAAGAAATAGATTATTATATAAAAATAAATAAAGCAGGTAATATAGTTAAATTTGAAGCAACAGATGGAACCTATCAATATGAATATGTTGGTAATGATTTAAAAATAGAAGACATAGATAATGTAGTTCAGATATCAAGTATTAGTCAAGATGATATATTAACAATTTCTGGAAGTATTGCTAAGTTTGTTACAAGACAAATCCCAGATAAAATAACTTCTGGAGATGAATTGACAATTGCAGATGAAAATTTTTATGTAGTAAGTAGTGATGAAAATGAAACAATATTGCTAACAAAGTATGCAATAATTACTACTTTAAATAGTCAATCATCAGTTTTATTAAATACAGATAAAGTTGTTTTTTCTGAAACTGGATATTGGGATAATTGTAATTATTCGTATGATGGCAATTCTTGGAATTGTTCTGGAACAAGTGGAATAAAAAATACATATGGTACTAGGTATAATAATCCTTATCCATACGTATATGATAGCAACAGTTCATTGTATTCATATATTAATGCATATACAAATAAAATTTCAAATGCAACTGATGTAAGAGTAACAGGTAGATTGTTATCATATGAGGAAGCAAATACAATGCATACTTCAACAAATTTATATGCTAAGAATGCATTAAAGAGTAGTGATTATTGGCTAGGATCTGCAAGAGATAATAAAGTGCTATATTGCTATTGGCCACATGGTGTTTTTAGTAGTGGAAATTTTTTTAGCGCTAATTTTTTACGCCCTGTTATAATAGTTAGCACATCTGATTTATAATGAGGATTTATCCTCTTTTTTTATGAAATAGATAAATTTATGTTATAATTAATTAAATGCGTAGTTGGAGGTAAAAAATATGAATGATTTTTTAGAAAAAGAAGAGTGTTTTAACTTACTTAAAAAATATGGTAGTCCATTATATGTGTATGATGAAGATACTATTAGAAAAAGATGTAAAGAATTAGTTAATTTACTTCCAAATAAAAAGTTAATAGTTGATTATTCTTTTAAAGCAAATAATAATATTGAATTATTAAAAATAATTAAAAGTGAAGGTGTTCATGTTGATGCTATGTCACCGTTTGAACTTGCTTTTGAGAAAAAAGTTGGATATAAAAGTAATGAAATAATGTATGTTTGTAATAATATAAGTTCTTCTGAAATGAAAGAGATAATAAAAGAAAATGTATTGATTAGTGTTGATTCAATTAGTCAACTTGAAACTTATGGTTCTTTAAATCCAGGAGGAGATATTATTGTTCGTTTTAATCCCGGAGTAGGTTCTGGCCATCATGAAAAAGTAATTACTGGCGGAAAGAAAACTAAATTTGGTGTTCAAAGAGAATTTATAGAAGATGTTAAGAAAATAATTGAAAAGTATAAATTAAATTTAGTAGGAATTAATCAACACATTGGATCATTGTTTTTAAACTATAATGATTTTTTAGAAGGCGTTAAAAATATTTTAGAGATAGCTCATGAATTTAATGGATTAAAAATAATAGATCTTGGTGGTGGATTTGGTGTTCCTTATCATAATGAAGAAAGATTAAATTTAAAAAAATTATCTATAGAATTAGATAAAATGATTTCTAATTTTTTAGAAAGTTATGATAATAAAGATGTTACTTTTTATATTGAACCAGGTAGATACATAGTAGCTGAAGCAGGAATTATAATTGGAAGTGTAACATCAATAAAAGAAAACTATAATACAAACTATCTTGGTTGTGATATTGGATTTAATACTTTAATGAGACCGATTTTATATGATTCTTATCATGAAATTAAAGTATTGCAAAAAGAAGAAAATGATTTAAAAGAAACGTATACAGTAGTAGGCAATATTTGTGAATCTGGTGATATTTTGGGTAGTGATAGATTACTTAGTAAATCTTGTGTGGATGATGCTATAATTGTTTATAATGCAGGTGCTTATGGTTATTCAATGGCATCAAATTATAACTTAAGATGTAGACCTGCTGAAGTATTAATAACATCTGATCATAAAGATATATTAATTAGAAAAAGAGATACACTAGAAGGTATGTTATCTAATTTTATAGGTGAATAATGAATAAAAGTGTCCTTAGAAAAAAATATTTAGAAATAAGAAAAAACATTACTGATAAAGATATTAAATCAAATGAAATATTTAATAGATTAATTCAACTTGAAGAATTTAATAATGCTAATGTTATTGCCTTTTATTATCCACTTAGAAGTGAAGTTAATACTTTAAGAATGATTAAATATAGTCTTGAAAATAATAAAACTGTTCTTCTTCCTAAAGTAATTGGTGAATACATGGTGTTTTATAAAATTAATTCATTTAATAATCTAAAAAAGAGTAATTTTGGTATAATGGAACCAGAGGGTGGAATAATATTTGATAAAAATAGTATTGATTTAATAGTACTTCCAGGTGTTTGTTTTGATAAAGAACTAAATAGAATAGGGTTTGGCAAAGGATTTTATGATAAATATTTAGAAGGATATATTGGACAAACTATAGGTTTATGTTTTGAAGAACAAATCAGTGAAGAAGAAATACAAACTAATGAAAATGATATAAAATTAAAATATATTATTACTGAAAAAAATATTTACTCATGATATAATAATTAAGTACATAAAAAAAGAGGAGAATAATATGATATTTGAAAAAATAGGTTTTAAAATTAAAAATATATTTAAACCAAAGAAAAAAAATGAACCTTGGCTAGATTATTATAGTAGAGAAGAAAGAAGTATAAAATTTACTAAAAAATCTATTTATCATTTCATGAAAGATAATGTGGGTGATGATAAAGATTTAATAGCGCTTAATTATTTTGATAATAGAATCACATACTATGACTTTTTCAAAAGTATAAATGTATGTGCTAGAGGACTTAGAGAATTTGGTGTTAAAGAAGGAGATATTGTTACAATATGTACTCCTAATATGCCAGAAGCAATATATGTTTTTTATGCTTGTAATAAAATAGGTGCTATATGTGATATTATTCATCCATTATCAAGTAAGGATGAACTTAAAATATATTTAAATGAATCCAAGACTAGATTTTTATTTTTAGTAGATTTTGATTATGAAAATTATAAAGAGGTAATTGAAGAAAGTTTAGTTTATAAAACTATTTTGATTTCACCTAGTCAAAGTATGCCACTTGCTTTATCTATTGGATATAATATTTTTAAAGGAATAAAAGTTAAAAAGCCAAAAAGAAGTGATCATGCTTATATGACATGGGCTGATTTCATTGATGCTGGTATTCAAAATAAAAAACCATTCACGGCTGATGTTAAACCAGAAGATGCTGCTTTAATACTTCATAGTGGTGGTACTACTGGTAAACCTAAAGGAATTGTTATTTCAAATGCTAGTTTTAATGCATTAGCTCAACAAAGCGCTGTTAATGTTATTGATGTAAGACCAAAAGATAAGATTGTTACAATACTTCCTATATTTCATGGATTTGGCCTTGGTGTATGTGTTCATACTCCTCTTTGTTTGAGAGTTGAAACTATATTAGTTCCTCAATATGATGAAAAAAGATTTTATAAAATATGGAAATATGATAAACCTAATGTTATACTTGGTGTTCCAACTTTATGGGAAGGAATGATGAATAACAAGAGATTTGCTGATGTTGATATGAGTGGCCTTAAATATATAGTTAGTGGAGGAGATTTATTAACAATTCCTCAAGAAATGAAAATTAATAAATGGTTACATGAACATGGAGCAAAAATTAATATTGCTAAAGGTTATGGTATGACAGAAAGCGTAGCAGCAACTTGTTATACATTCCCTGGAACTAATGAACCAGGAAGTATTGGTATTCCAATGGTTGGTAATAGATATAAAATATGTGATCCTGAAACACATAAAGAACTTCCTCTTGGAACAGAAGGAGAAATATGTGTAAATGGTCCTACTTTAATGATGGGATACTTAAATAATAAAGAAGAAACAGATAATGTTTTAAGACGTCATGATGATGGTGAATTATGGCTTCATACTGGAGATATTGGATATATTTCATTAAATGGTATTGTATATTATACTCAAAGATTAAAACGTATGATTATTGTTTCTGGATTTAATGTTTATCCTTCTCAAATTGAAAATGTAATTTCAAAGCATACTGCTGTAGATAAAGTATGTGTTATTGGAATACCTCATCCATATAAGATGCATGTTCCAAAAGCATTCATTGTTCTAAAAAAAGGAACAACTAATACTGCTAAAGTAAAAGCAGAAATTAAAGCATTATGCAGACGTGAATTATCAGTATATGCTATGCCAAAAGATTTTGAATTTAGAGATGATTTACCTAAAACTTTATATGGGAAAATAGATTATAGAACAATTGAAAAAGAAGAAAATCAGAATAAATAATTATTATTTATTCTTTTTTTGTGATATACTTTTTATGTATGCAATAATGGAGGAATTAAAATGAAAAAACCAATTATACTTACAATACTTGATGGTTGTGGAATGAGAAAAGAAACAGATGGTAATGCTTTTTATAATGCTAAAAAACCAACTTTTGATTATTTATGGGAAAACTTTCCTCATACTCTTTTGAATGCTAGTGAAGAAGCAGTTGGACTACCTCATGGGCAAATGGGAAATAGTGAAGTAGGTCATACTAATATTGGAGCAGGAAGAATAGTTTATCAACCACTTGAACTTATTAATATGTTTATAAAAGATAAATCATTTTTTAATAATAAAGTACTACTTGATGTTATTAATCATGTTAAAAATAATAAATCTCGTCTTCATATAATGGGTCTTTTAAGTGATGGAGGAGTACACTCTCATATAAATCATTTAAAAGCATTAATAGAATTATGTAAAAATTATAATGTTGAAGTAGTTTATCATATGTTTTTAGATGGAAGAGATGTAAATCCTAAGAGTGCCTATACTTATATAAAAGAAATAGAAGACTTAAATTATGGAAAAATAGCTACTATTAGTGGTAGATATTATTCTATGGATAGAGATAATAATTTTGATAGATTAAAACTTGCTTATGATGCTATTGTTTATGGAGAAGCACCAAAATATAAAACTTCTAAAGAATTAATTGATGATATGTATTCTAAAGATATTACTGATGAATTTGTAATTCCTAGTATTATAAATGAAGGTTTAGAATTAAATGATAATGATGGAGTAATTACTTTCAATTTTAGAAAAGATAGATTAAGAGAGATGTTTACTTGCATTACTAATCCAAATGAATATAAAGATATTGCTTTAGAAAAAGATATGCATATTAAAGAATTTAATAATTTAAAATGTGCAACTATGATGAAAGTTGTTGATACTGTTAAATGTCCACATGCATTTGATGAAATAAGTTTAAATAACAAACTTGGTGATATATTAGAAGAAAACAATTTATCACAACTTAGAATCGCTGAAACTGAGAAATATGCTCATGTTACATTTTTCTTTGATGGTGGACTTGAAATGGATTATAAAAATGAAAAGAAAATATTAATACCATCTCCTAAAGTAGCAACTTATGATTTAAAACCAGAAATGAGTGCTTATGAAGTAACTGATGCACTGTTAAGTGAACTTGAAAAAGGTATATATGATGTAGTAATTTTAAATTTTGCTAATGGTGATATGGTAGGTCATACTGGTGTTTATGAAGCAGCGGTTAAAGCTGTTGAATGTTTAGATGAATGTTTAAAGAAGATATATGATAAAGTAGTAAGTATGAATGGACTTATGTTTATTACTGCTGATCATGGAAATTGTGATACTATGTGGGATGAAAATCATGTTCCAGTAACTAGTCATACTTTAGAAAAAGTTCCATTTATTATTACTAAAAAAGATTTAACATTAAAAGAAGGAAATCTATCTGATATAGCACCAACTATGCTTTATCTGATGAATATTGATATTCCAAAAGAAATGAATGGTAATGTTTTAATTAAATAATTTGAAAAGAAAATAATAATTTAGTATAATATTTGATATGTGAGGGGGAGAATACTTCTATGAATAAAAAATATAAACAAAAAATAGACAAAAAAAGAATTGAACAGTTAAGAAGAAAGATTGAAGAAAGATTAACAGGAGAAAATCTAGTAGATCAAACAGTTACATTAAATGGAAGAGAACTAAGAGATATGTTAAAAGATGCATTTACAAATTATAATGCAATACTTGTTGATAGAGTAGATAAAAATGTAAAAGTTTTAAATAGAATGATAGCAACTAAAAGATTATTTAATGAAAAAATACCATATATTTATTCAATAACACCAACTATTTATGAAGATGGTAAAGAAGAACTAACAATTACTTTTGTAATTGATGATTCTTGTGTAGGGCTTGCAATAATTGAAAAAGATATGACTATTAGATTCGATTTTTTAAAAAATAACTTATCACAAAGAGATACAGTTGAGTTATTAAAAAAGAATTATATGTATTTCTTAATGTGTTTTAATGCTCTTGATAGTTTTCGTTTAGATTATCCTGGTATATTCTATGAATGGGGTCCTTCTAGTCATCCTATTAATAATGAACAAATATTAGATGATGGATTTATAAGAATTCACTATGATTTAAATAATATTGATGGAGTTCATGCTACACTTTATAGTGATGAAGATTTAGAAACTTCAAAAATTAAAACAAGAGAGTATGGAAGACTATATGATTATGTGGATTATTATAATGATTGCATTTTAGAATCATTTAATGTACATGAAGAATCATTAAATCCATTATATAAGCAAATTGTTGATAAACGAAGAAAAGAAATAGAAAAAAATAAAGATACAGAAAATGTATTAAGACTTAAATAATTATTGACAAAAAACAATATAAATAATATAATCTACACGTAAGCGCAAAAGAAGAAGAGTAAGAATTTACTTCCCTTAATAGAGAGTTAGTGTTTGGTGGAAACTAATAATAGGTAAATATCTGAAAAAAGATGTATCTTCCAGCTTAAACGCATTTTCTGCGATAAAGAAATAAAGGTAGAGATTATGAATCTATAAAGTAAGATGGTACAGTGATGAAGTCACGCTTACGTTATAGATTCTTTTTTTTAAGAAAAGGAGTATTTATGGAAAGAGTATTAACAGAACAAGAACTAAATAGAAGGGCTAAAATAGACAAGTTAAAAGAGATGGGACTTGATCCTTTTGGTCAAAGATTTGAAAGAGATGCATATGCAGAAGAACTAAAAGAAAAATATAAAGATACTACTCATGAAGAATTTGAAAGTATGACTGATACTGCAACAGTTGTAGGTAGAATTATGTTTATTAGAAAAATGGGTAAAGCATCATTTTTCAATATTCAAGATAAAACTGGAAGAATACAAATATATATTTCAATAAATGATGTAGGAGAAGAAAAATATAATTTATTTAAAACAGCTGATATTGGAGATATTGTTGGTGTTCATGGAAAAGTAATGAAGACAAATAGTGGTGAATTAACTATTAAATGTTTAGAATACACTCATTTAGTTAAGGCATTAAAACCACTTCCAGAAAAATATCATGGTCTTACTGATATTGAAGAAAGATATAGAAGACGTTATGTTGATTTAATTATGAATGATGAATCAAGACGTGTTGCTTTTATGAGGCCAAAGATTATTAGATGTATTCAAAATTTCTTAGATAATGAAGGTTTTGTTGAAGTGGAAACACCAATTTTAACTAGTTTATTAACCGGAGCATCTGCTCGTCCATTTATTACTCATCATAATGCACAAGATATAGATATGTATTTAAGAATTGCTCTTGAATTAAATCTAAAAAGATTACTTGTTGGTGGAATGGAAAGAGTATATGAAATAGGAAGAACATTTAGAAATGAAGGAATGGATCCACAACATAATCCAGAATTTACTATGATGGAAATATATCAAGCTTATTCAGATTTAGATGGTATGATGGACTTAACTGAACGTATGTATAAAGAAATAGCAGAAAAAGTATGTGGTAAAACAACATTTAGATATTTAGGACATGATATTGATTTATCAGGTTCATGGAAACGTTTAAGTATGACTGATGCTATTAAAGAAAAAACAGGAATTGATTTTAGAAAAATTACTTCTTTAGATGAATGTTTAAAACTTGCAGAAGAACACCAAATAGAGTTATTAGATCATGAAAGACAGTATGGTCATATAGTAAATAAATTCTTTGAAAAATATGTTGAAGAAACACTAATTGAACCAACTTTCCTTTATGGTCATCCAATTGAAATATCACCACTTACAAAGAAAGAACCAAATGACGAAAGATTCACTCAAAGATTTGAATTATTTATCTCAGGTCATGAATGTGCTAATGCATATACAGAATTAAATGATCCAATTGATCAATTAGAAAGATTTACTCATCAATTAGAAGAAAAAGATATGGGTAATGAAGAAGCTAATGATATTGATATGGATTTTGTAGAAGCACTAGAATATGGAATGCCACCAACTGGTGGAATTGGTTATGGAATTGATAGAATGATTATGTTATTTACAGAACAAGAATCAATTCGTGATGTATTATTATTCCCAACTATGAAAGAAAGAAATTAAAAGTAGATGATATCTACTTTTTTTAATAGTTATTATGATATAATAATTTTAGGTGATATATATGATACTTGATATATGTAACATACCAGAAGTATTAAAAGTGATAAGAATTATTAATATAGTTATTACAATTATAAAAATAGTTGTTCCAATAATACTTATTATAAGTGCTATGATTGAACTTACTAAGGCAGTAAGTAATTCAGAATTAAACAATGTAAGTAAATCTATTATTAATAAAGTATTAGCAGCAGTACTCGTATTTTTAATTCCAACATTTGTTAATATAATTGTTTCTTTTGTAGATCCAAATAATAATTCATATTTAAGCTGTCTTTCTTCAGCAACACAGGAGAGAATACAACAGTTGTATAATGAAAATATGAATAATTATATTAGTGAAGCAAAAGAGAAACTAAATAGACCATCTTACCAAGTAGCATATAGTTATTTAAAGAATATTAAAGATGAAAGTATAAGAAAAAACTATTTAAAGGAATTAGAAACTATAAAAAAAGAAATAGAAGAAAAAGAAAAAAAAGAAGAAGAAGAAAAGAAATCTCATCAAGTTACACCCGGTATTACTAAAGGAAATGCTTATAATGTAAGTGAAGAAGATTTAAGATTTTTAGCTAATGTTGGATATTGTGAACAAGGAAGTATTGATGGTATTAAGGCAGAAGTGAGTCTTGCCGCTAATCTATTTGAACTTCAAAGTAAATATACAACTGTAGTAGATTATGTTAGAAAATCAGGATGGTTTGCATGTGCAAAAACAACAAAAGTAGCTCCAAATGAAGCAATTGATGCAGTAAGAGATGTAATAGTAAATGGAAATAGAACTTTACCTCTTTATATAAATGAACATGATTGTTATGATTGCAATAAAAGTACTTGTAGTAATGGAAATAGAGGAGATATTTGTAAAATAGTAATAGATGGTAGAACTTATGAATCTATGTCAGATATAAAAAATCGTGATAATTATATAAGTGGTAAAACTATTATTTATAATAAATATGGAGGTGTATATACATTTTATTGTTTTCCAAGTGAACGTAGTGATCCTTTTGGATATACTGCTTCTGCATATAAAAAATATAATCCATAAAACTCTAACTAATAAATAAACTTAAGTTAGAGTTTTTAATTTATAAAAAAAATGATATTATTATAATGTGATAGAAAATGAAAAAATATTTATATGATTATATTAATGATTTAGAAAAGAAATTAAAAAATGATATTAAAAAAAGTGATATTGATGAATTAATTAATAAGATTAATTTCTTTTCTCATGAAAGATTAATTCATTTAATTGTAACTTTGTTTTTTGCACTAATTACACTTGGTTTTACAATAGTATGTTTTAATTATAGTAATTATTTTTTATATTGTATTACTTTAATATTATATGTTATGCTTTTATTTTATGTAGTTCATTACTATTATCTTGAAAATGGTGTACAGTATTTATACAAAGTATATGATAAAATGATAAAAAAAATTAATAATTAATTGATATAAATTTTTTAAATTAGTATAATAAATTATGGTGGAGTAGTATGGATAATAAACTTGAAAGATTTTTAAAAACAATTGATTTTAATATAGATAATTATGGTTATTTTGAAAATGCTTCTGTTAAGGAAGTTCTTTTGACTAAAAAAACAAATAGAATGACTTTAGTTTTAAATCTAGATAGTTTATTTCCTAGTGATGTATTTAAAGAATTATATGATAAAGCTCATACTTTAAAAGGGGCACAATCTATTAGATTTAAATTTATTGTTAAAAATAATAATAATTACTTTGATGATTACTTTAATTATTATTTTGATATTTTAGTAAGTAATTGTCCAATGCTTAGAAGTATAGATAGAAGTAAAATATATATAAAAAATAATTCTATTAGTTTTAATGTACTTAATAATGTTGAAAAAGAAAAAATTGAATCTTTAAGTGAAAAAATAGAAATATTTTTAACTGATATGGGTTTTGATGATGTTAATATTAGTGTTAATATAAGTGAAGAATTAAGACAAGAATTTAAAAGTGAAGTAGAAAAGGAGAATAATTCTACTTCTCAAAATACTATTGTTGATATATTAATAAAAGGTAAAAGTATTAAGGGTGAAGCTTCATTAATTAAAAATTTAATTACTAATGAAAATAATGTGATTATAATCGGAGAAGTATTTGGAGTGGAGGGTCGAACTACACCAAGTGGTTGGAATATAGTTACTTTAAAAATAACTGATTATTCTGATAGTATTATCTCAAATATATTTACTAAAGATGAAAGTGAATATAATAATTTATTAAAACGTGTTAAAGAAGGAAAATGGTATAAATTTAGAGGAAATGTTAAGTTTAATACAAGAAGTAATGATTATGAATTTGGAATAAATGATATAGAAGAATTTGCACGTGAAAAGAAAGAAATTATAGATGAAGAAGAAGTTAAAAGAGTAGAACTTCATGCTCATACAATGATGAGTCAAATGGATGGACTTACTAAAATTGATTTAGGAGCACACACATGTGAACTTGTAGAAAAGTGTATTAAAATGGGTTATAGAGGTGTAGCTATTACTGATCATAATGGTTGTCAAGCATTCCCAATAGCTTATCAAATTATTTCTAAACATAATAAAGGAAAAGAAGAAAAAGATAAATTTAAAGGTTTATATGGAACAGAACTTACTTTAGTAGATGATATGATTAGTATAGTTACTCGGCCAACAGATTTACCTTTAGAAGATACAGAGTTTGTTGTTTTCGATACTGAAACAACTGGTTTTAATGCTGGTAATGGTGACTCAATGATTGAAATAGGCGCTGTTAAAATCAAAAATGGTGAAATAACAGATAGGTTTGATGAACTTATTAATCCACTAAGACATATACCAGATAGAATTACTGAATTAACTGGTATTAGTGATGAAATGGTAGAGGGTAAATTAAATGAGGAAGAAGCAACAAAAAAATTTATAAAGTGGATAGGAACATGCCCACTTGTTGCTCATAATGCAAAGTTTGATGTTTCTTTTATAGAAATGGCATTCAAAAAGTATAATCTAGGTAAATTTGAAAATACAATAATTGATACTTTAGAATTATCAAGAGTGTTAGACCAAGGGTTTGCAAGACATAGTTTGTCTGCTTTAGTTAAAAGATATAATGTTGATTTTGATGAAGAAAGCCATCATAGAGCTGATTATGATGCAGAAGGAACAGCTCGTGTATTTCATAAAATGGTTCAAAAATTAATAAATCAAAATTTAGAACGTATTAGTGATTTAGATAAATTGATATCAAAAAATGAAATACATAAGTTTGGAAGAACTTATCATTTTAATGCTATAGCATTAAATAGGGGTGGACTAAAGAATCTATTTAAAATTATTTCTCTTGCAAATACGACTTATCTTTATAAAACTCCAAGGATTTTAAGAAGTAAATTAAATGAATTAAGAGATGGATTAATTATTGGTAGTGGGTGCTATTTATCTGAAGTTTTTGAAGAATCAAAGAGTAAAGAAGGAGAAGAATTAACTAATATTATTAATTTTTATGATTATGTAGAAGTACAACCTAAAGAAGTTTATAATCATCTAATTCAAACTGGTGATTTTGCTAATGAAATTGAACTTGAAAATCATATTAAAAAAATAATAGAAGCTACTAAAAATGCTGGTAAATTAATAGTAGCAACTGGAGATGTTCATCATTTTACTCGTGAAGATAAAATATATAGAGAAATTATTGTTAATCAAAAAGTACCAGGTGGAGGAAGACATCCACTTGCAAAAAGTGAAATAAAAGAAATACCATCACAACATTTTAGAACTACTCGTGAAATGCTTGATGATTTTAGTTTCTTGGGTAATGATTTAGCTTATGAAATAGTTGTTACTAACACAAACAAAATATGTGATATGGTTAGTGAAATAGAAGTAATAATTGATACTAAAGGGGTTCCTTTTAGTCCAAGAGTTAGAAGTGATGATGGAAAAAGCTATTTAGATTGTCCAAGAGTTGTTACTGATTTAGTATTTTCAAAAGCAGAAGAATGGTATGGAAATCCTTTACCACATAATATAGAAGAAAGAATCAGTAAAGAGTTATATGGAGATGCAGTATATAATTATTGGAATAATAAAATAAAAGAAGAAAATCCAAATATAAATGAAGAAGAATTAATTACTAAAACATTCGAAAAAGTTCATGAAACACTAATTAGTGGTTTTGACAAAGTAAAAGAATTAATGAAAGAAGTAGTACTTTCTAAATGGACAGATGAAGATGGAGAACAAACAGAAGATGCCATAAATAAAAAGATTAAAAAAGAGCTTGGTGGTATTATTGGAGGAGGATTTGATCCAATATACTTAATAGCTCAAAGACTTGTTAAACACTCTAATGATGATGGGTATCTTGTTGGTTCAAGAGGTAGTGTAGGAAGTAGTTTTGTTGCAACACTAATGGGTATTTCTGAAGTTAATCCTCTTCCTCCTCATTATAGATGCTTAAAATGTAAAACTAGTATTTTTAAGGATGAAGATGGCCTTGATTTAGGAGCAACTTATTCAAGTGGATTTGATTTACCTGATAAAAAATGTCCAAATTGTAAAGAGTTTATGAGAAAAGATGGGCAAGATATGCCATTTGCCACTTTCCTTGGATTTAATGCAGATAAAGTACCAGATATTGATTTAAATTTCTCTGATTTAAATCAAGCAAGTGCGCATGAATATACAAAGGTATTATTTGGAGTAGATAATGTATATAGAGCTGGTACAATTGGAACTGTTGCTGATAAAACTGCATATGGTTTTGTAAAAGGATACTATGAAGATAGAGGAATATTTGATAAGAGAAGTTGTGAAATAGAGCGTCTTGCTAAAGGATGTACTGGTGTTAAAAGAACAACTGGACAACACCCAGGTGGTATAGTAGTTGTTCCAGATTATATGGATGTATCAGATTTTACACCATTTCAATATCCAGCAGAAGATCCAACTAGTGCTTGGAGAACAACTCATTTTGATTACCACTCAATAGAAGAAGATTTACTAAAATTAGATATACTTGGTCACTCAGATCCAACTCAACTTCGTTTGATTCAAGATTTGAGTAAAACTAATGTTTTAGATGTTCCACTTGATGATAAAGATACAATGTCTATATTTAGTAGTTTAGATAAACTTGGTGTTAACAGTGAAGAAATTATGTGTCCAACTGGTACACTTGGTATTCCAGAATTTGGAACCCCATTTACAATTGGTATGGTAGAAGAAACTAAACCAACAACTTTTGCTGAACTTGTTAAGATATCAGGTCTTTCTCATGGAACTGATGTATGGCTTGGAAATGCTCAAGAATTAATTAAGAATAATATTGTTCCATTTAAAGAAGTAATTGGGTGCCGTGATGATATTATGGTTTATCTTATGTATAAAGGTTTAAAACCAATTAAGGCATTTAAAATAATGGAATTTGTAAGAAAAGGAAAAGCTAGTAAAGATCCTGAAACTTGGGCTGAACACAAACAAACTATGATAGATGCTGGTATTGAAGATTGGTTTATTAATTCTTGTGAAAAAATAAAATACATGTTCCCAAAGGCTCATGCAGCAGCATATGTTACTAGTGCATTTAGAATTGCATGGTATAAAGTCCATATGCCAGTATACTTTTATGCATCATGGTTTTCAACTAAAGCAACAGATTTTGATATTGAAAGTATGATAAAGGGATATGATGCTATAAAGACAAGACTTACCGAAATAAAAGAAAAAGGATTTGATGCTACTAATAAAGAAAGTGGAATGAAAGAATCTTTAAATGTTGCACTTGAAGCAGCAGCAAGAGGAATGAAATTTACTAATTTTGATCTTTATAAAAGTAAAGCACGTACTTTTGACGTGCTAGATGATCATACTATGATACCTCCGTTTATTACAATAGATGGACTTGGTGAAACTGTTGCTACTAATATAGAAACAGAGGCTCGTAAGAAAAAGTTTGTAAGTATTGAAGATTTTCAAAATAGATGTAAGGTATCACAGACTTTAGTTGATAAAATGAAATCAATGCATATTTTTGATGATATGCCAGAAAGTTCACAATTAAGTTTATTTGATTTGGGGATAGAATAGATGAAAATAGAAGTATTAGCTAGTAGTAGCACAGGTAATTCTACTTATGTAGAAATTGGTAATATTAAATTTCTAATAGATGTTGGAATGTCTTTTAGTTATATAAGAGAAAAACTTTTTTACTTGGATGTTACACCTGATCAAATTGATTTTATTATAATTACTCATGCACATAATGATCATGTAAGAAGCCTTCATACTTTTGCAAGAGTATATAATACAAAAGTTTATATTGGTAAAGATACATATAATGAGTATCCTAAAAAAGAATTTTTGAAAAATTATGAGTTTATTGATGAAATAGATTATATTATGGGTATAAGTGTTAAATCTATTCCAATTTCTCATGATAAGAAAGGATTTGGATATATATTTGAATATAATAATAAAACGCTTGCATATATAACTGATACCGGTATGATTCATTCAAAATATCATGAATACTTTGATAATAAAAATGTTTATCTAATAGAAAGTAATCATGATGTTACGATGGAAATGAATGGTACTAAAGATGAAATGACTAAAATTAGAAATGTTGGTGATGAAGGGCACTTATCTAATGAGCAATGTGCAATGTATTTAAGTCACTTTATAGGAAATAATACAAAATATGTTATGTTAATGCATTTAAGTGAACATGATAATACTAGAGCTTTAGCTTTTGAAGCAAATAATAAAATTATAAAAAATGATATTAAATTATATATATCAAAGCCAGATAATGTAAGTGAAATTATAGAGATTTAAACTTGATTTTATCAAGTTTTTTTCTTGAATAAATTGTATAAAAATGGTATATTAGTATAGTATGGGAGTTTAGATATGAATAGTATTTTTAAAGATTATACTGAAACTCGAAAACCAATTATTGAAAGTATCGTTAAAAGAGTTAACGATATGTCTTTAAAGTACAAAAATATCACAACTGATAAGTCTAGAGTTAGTTTTGAAATTGATGGTGTATTAATTCAATGTACTAAAGAAGAAGAATACTTTATTAAAAAGACAAATGAATTTAGAAGAAGATTAAGAGAAGGCCAAACTATAGATGAGATTATGGTTGAAGCTTTAGCTCTTGTAAGAGAAGCAATTGATAGAAGACTTCATATGAGACCATATGATACTCAAATTGAAGCCGCTGTTAGTATGATTGGCGATAGAATTGATGCTCTTCATCGTGAAAGAGTAATTGCTGAAATGAAAACTGGAGAAGGAAAAACTCTTGTACAAATATTAGTTGCATATTTAAATGTTTTAGAAGCAACAAAAGACGAAGATAGATCAAAATGGAGTAGTGTTCATGTTATTACTTCTAATGATGCTCTTGCTAAAAGAGATCAGCATGCTAATAATGCTGTATTTAGTCTACTTGGAATATCAAGTGGTTTTGTTCCAGGAAGAAGTGCAACAAGAACAACTGATCCAGCTAAAAGAATGATTAATAAAAAAAATAAGCAAAATGCTTATAGATGTGATGTAGTATATGCAACAGCGACTACTATTGCTTTTGATTATTTAGAAGATAATACTATATATGATTTAAAAGATAGAAATATAAATAGAAGTCTTGGATTTGCTATTGTTGATGAAGCAGATGATATATTAATTGATCAAGCAATAAATCCATTAAAATTATCTGCAAGACCAAATCCAAATGGAAATGAGTATGATAAACTTTTATTAGAAAGAGAATCTGAAAGAAGACAATTATACAAATGGGCAACAGATTTCCTTTATGGATTAAATAGAAAAAAACCAATGAAGGGAACTATTTTTAATCAATATATACCAAGTAAAGATGAAATTAATGATTATAACTTTGATGATTATGCTTTTACAAGGGATACTAAAGAAGTATTCTTATCAAAAAGAATTCAAAAGGAAATAGGATTAGATTTATCTGATGACGTAAAAGGTAATATGATATATAATGCTAGATATTTTGCTTTAATTGATTGTATTAAAGCAAAAGAAGCATTTAAATCAGATGTTGAATATAGAGTAGATGTTAGTGATGGAAAAGGTAAAGTTGTTTTAATAGATGCTAATTTAGGAAGAAAAAAGTATTCAAGCAAATATGTTGGTGGAATGCAAGAAGCTATTGAAGCAAAAGAAGAATATTTAGAGTGGGAAAGTGAAAATGCAAAGAAGAGGTATCATATTGAATTTTCTTCTAATTTAATAACAAGAGCAACTTGTACATATCCTGATTTTATGTCTATTTATAAACATAATGTTTGTGGTATGACGGGTACTAGCGATGAAGATGAGTTTAATTCTTTATATGGATTTGAAACATACAGAGTAAGAACAAGAAAGAGAAATATAAGAATAGATGAAGAAAGCGAATTATATGCAACAACTAATGAAAAATATAATGCAATAATTGAAGAAGTAAAAAAATGTACATATACAGGACAACCTGTTTTAATAGGTACAACTAGTTTAAAAGAAAGTGAAATAATATCTTCTCTTTTGAATAAAAACCATATTCGTCATCAACTTTTAAATGCAAACAATGAAGAAGAAGAAAATCAAATTGTTGCGGGTGCCGGTATGATGGGTACTGTAACTGTTGCCACAAATATGGCAGGACGTGGAACTGATATTAAATTAGGGCCTCAAGTTAAAGAGCGTGGGGGACTTTATGTAATTGGTACTTCTAGAAATAAAAGTCAAAGAATTGATAGACAATTAATGGGTAGAAGTGGAAGACAAGGAGATCCAGGTAAAACAAAATATTTTAGCTCACTTGAAGATGATCTTGCAAAAGAATATTATAGAGGTTCACTTGACGGTATAATAAAAATATATGCAGGTTCTAATAAGCCAATTAAAAATAAAAGAATAATTGAAGCTGCTTCTAGAGCACAACTTCATAAAGAAAGTAAAGATAAAGCAGTTAGAATAGATAGTGAAAAATTCAATGTATCTTTTATGAAACATAGAAGAGAAATATATGAAAATAGAAATAAAGTATTAGAATGTAATTTGTTAGAATTTATAAATATGATTAAGAGTATTCTTGTTAAATATGTTGATTTTTTACTTAAAAATAATACAGAAGAGGAAATCATTAATTTAATAGGTCATCTTGTACCAGTTAAATCTCTATTTACTAAAAATGTAGAAGAAACAAAAGAAAATCTTATTAATGCATTATATGCAAAATTTAGAAATAATTTTAGTTCTGCACATATAACAAATGAAGAAGTATATGCATATGTTGTTAATATGAAAAGAAAATTTTTAAGTATTATAGATACATATTGGTTAAGTCATATTGAATATTTAGAAGATTTAAAATATAGTATAACTTTAAATCCAAGTAGAGATCCATTTATGGAATTTGAAATTGCAAGTACTAAATCCTTTGCAGAAGGGTTAATTCCATCAATGTATAATGAAATGATTACATATGCTATAAATCCTAGTATGAAATATGGAACATATATAATAAAAAATAATGATAATGTTGAAGAAGAAAAATATGTTTTGTAAAATTAATTTTTCTTCTTTTTTTTGTCATAAAATATTTTCTTTTTCATAAATATTATTAAAGCGATGCGAAAGAAGGTTAAAATGGACAAAAACAAAATATTAAAAAGTTTGGATAAGAAATCAAATGGTGAGATATATTTAGGTGTAGTAGGAGCAGTACGTACAGGAAAAAGTACATTCATTAAAAAGTGTATTGAAACATTAATTTTGCCATATTTAGATAATGAATTAGATAAAAAAAGATGTATGGATGAAATACCACAAACCGCAAGTGGAAAACAAATTATGACAATAGAACCAAAATTTGTTCCAAGTACTAGTACAACAGTAAATATAAATGGTCTAAAAACAAATATTAAATTAGTAGATTGTGTTGGTTATATAACTCCTGAAAGTCAAGGATATATGGATGAAATAGGTAATCCTAGAATGGTTAAAACTCCTTGGTTCACTGAAGAATTACCATTTATGGAAGCAGCAGAAATAGGTACAAGTAAAGTTATAAAAGATCATGCTACTATTGGAATAGTTGTTACAACTGATGGAAGTATTCTTGATATGAGTAGAAGTAATTATGTTAATGCAGAAGAAAAAGTAATTAATGAACTTAAAAGTATTAATAAACCATTTATTGTTGTTTTAAATACTAAATATCCATCTTCAAATGAAACATTAGCATTATTAAATGGGATGAAAGAAAAATATAATGTACCAATTATTCCAGTTAGTGTTCTTGATATGAATGAAGATGATATTGTAAATATTTTAAAAGAAGCATTATATGAATTCCCAGTTGATCATATAGAGTTTAAAATACCAGATTGGATTGGAGTTTTAAATAGTACTAATCCTATTAAATCAGAGTTTATTTCTAAAATGAAAGATTCTGTTTGTAATATTGATAAATTAAGAGATATTGAAAATATTAAAATTAATATTGAAGATGATAGTAATATTTCCTCTTCTTACATATCTGATTTAGATACTGATAATAGTGAAGTAACAATTACTTTAGAAGCAAAAGAAGAATTATATAATAATTTATTAAAAGATTTAGTTGGTAAAAATATTAATTCTAAAGGAGAATTAATTAAAATATTCCAAGATTTTAGTGAAGGAAATAGAGAATATAATAATTTAAAAGGTGCTTTAAAACAAGTATATCAAACTGGATATGGAATTGTTCTTCCTCAAACTAAAGATATGCATTTAGAAACTCCTGAAATTATAAAACAAGGTGGAAGATATGGTATAAAATTAAAAGCAAAAGCATCAAGTATTCATATGATTAAAGTTGATGTTGAAAGTAGTTTTGAACCAATTATTGGAAGTGAAATTCAAAGTAAAGAATTAATATCTCATTTAGTTAGTGAAAAAAATGATAATAATTCAATATGGCAAAGTGAAATATTTGGTAGAAGTCTTGAGAATATTGTACAAGAAAGTATTCAATCTAAATTATCAATGCTTCCTGATACATCTAAATTAAAACTTGAACAAACAATTACTAAGATGGTTAATAAAGGAAGTAATAATTTAATAGCAATAGTCTTATAAAGACTATTTTTTGTAGTGTTTTTTATTTATTTTAGCTAATAATAATATTAGGAGGAACTAATGTATAAATATATTAAAGCATTTCAAATGGGATATTTAGAAGGTATAGAAGATGCAGTTAAGAATAATTATAAAGAAAGAAAATTTAAGAAAATAGATGATAAAGAAATACTATCAAAACTTTATGATATTGGTTATATTAAAGGATATAAAAAAATAACTTTTAAAAATAATAAAAATATTGTATAATGTTATATATAATATGGAGGAGTCATGAATAAAAAAGGTTTTACTTTAATGGAATTATTAGTAGTTATTTCTATAATTGCTGTCGTTGGTGTTGCTTCTATAATATCATTTGGTAGTATTAAAGATGATACAGCAGATGAAGAATTAAAAAATAAGTATATAGAAATACAAAGAGGAGCAAGTTTATATTTAGATTTGCATACAACTGATCAGAATTGGTTTATAGAAAATAAAAAAATAGATATTAAATTAAGTGATTTAAAAAGTGAAAATTATATAACTTCTGATTTATCTAATCCTGTTACAGGTGGAAAAATAAGTGAAGATTATTATGTAAGATTATGTATAAAAAAAGATGATTTAGGTGATGATGTAGTAGAGTCATGCATAATTAATAGAAAAACAAGTGGAATTGAGTATATAGCAGATGGTTATGGAAAAGAAGGAGTTCATTGTTGTGAGTAAAAAATTTTACTCTTTTTTTATGTAATAAAATATAGTATAATATTAACGATTTTGTGGATAATATAGGTGATAATTATGGATAAAATTATAATAAAAAATGCAAGAGAAAATAATTTAAAAGGTATAGATTTAGAACTTCCTAAGAATAAATTAATTGTTATGACTGGAGTAAGTGGAAGTGGTAAATCATCTTTAGCTTTTGATACTATTTATGCTGAAGGTCAAAGAAGATATGTTGAAAGTTTAAATGCATATGCAAGACAGTTTTTAGGTAATTTAAATAAACCAGAAGTAGATTCTATTGAAGGATTAAGCCCAAGTATATCTATCGATCAAAAATCAACTAATAAAAATCCAAGAAGTACTGTTGGTACAATCACTGAAATATATGATTATTTAAGACTTTTGTATTCTCGTATTGGAGTTCCTTATTGTAAAAATCATAATATTCCTGTTCAAAGTCAAAGTATTGAAGAAATGACAAATAAAATAATGGATTATGAAGTAGGTACTAAAATAGAAATAATGGCACCTGTTGTTCATGGAGAAAAGGGAACTCAAAAAGAATTAATTGAGGATTTAAGAAAAGATGGTTTTATTAAAGCAAAAATAGATAATGAATTATATGATTTAAATGATGATATAACTCTTGAGAAAAATAAAAAACATAATATAAATGTTATTATTGATAGATTAGTTATAAAGGAAGATTCAAGAAGTAGAATATTCGAATCAATTGAAACAAGCACAAAAATAGCAAATGGAAAAGTAGTAATTAATGTAATTGGTGATAAAGAATTAGTATTCTCTGAAAACTATGCTTGTCCATTATGTGATTTTAGTATTCCTGAACTTGAACCAAGACTATTCTCTTTTAATAGCCCATTTGGTGCTTGTCCTGATTGTAAGGGTTTAGGAGTTAAAAAACACATTGATGAAGATATTCTAATTCCCGATAAGACAAAATCTATTATGGATGGAGCAGTTGTTTCTTTTCAAAGTGGTGAAACATTAAATATATATTATAAAAAATTAAATCTAGTTGCTAAACATTATAATATTGATTTATATAAGCCGGTTAATAAATTAACAAAAGAAGAGTTAGATATTATTTTATATGGTTCACCTGATAAACTTGATTTAACTCTTACAACTAGAAGTGGTAGTACCCTAAAAAGTTATGATTATTTTGAAGGTATTATTACAAATCTTGAAAGACGTTATATGGAAACAACAAGTAGTGCTATTCGTGAATGGATAGAAAAATATATGACTGATTTACCATGTCAAACTTGTAATTCTATGAGATTAAATGATCAAGCATTAAGTGTTAGAATAGCTAACTTGAATATATATGAATTAACTGAGTTAAGTATTAAAGATTTAATAACTTTTTTTGATAAATTAAAATTAAATAATGAACAAAAAGAAATATCATTTTTAATAATTAAAGAAATTAAAGAAAGATTATTATTTTTAAAAAATGTTGGTCTTGAATATTTAACATTATCTCGTGAAGCAGCTACTTTATCTGGTGGAGAAGCACAAAGAATAAGACTAGCTACTCAAATAGGTAGTAGATTATCTGGAATACTTTATGTTTTAGATGAACCTAGTATTGGTCTACATCAAAGAGATAATCAAAAATTAATAAATTCACTTAAAGAAATGAGAGATTTAGGTAATACATTAATAGTTGTTGAGCATGATACCGATACTATGTTACAAGCAGATTATATTGTTGATATTGGCCCTAAAGCTGGCGAAGATGGTGGATACTTAGTATGTGCTGGAAGTGTGGATGATATTAAAAATTGTCCTGAATCTATTACTGGACGTTATTTAAGTGGAAAAGAAAAAATAGATGTTCCAAAAACTAGAAGAAAAGGAAATAATAAGTTTATAAAAATAACTGGATGCGTGGAAAATAATTTAAAAAATATTGATGTATCTTTTCCTCTTGGTAAATTTATATGTGTAACTGGTGTTAGTGGTAGTGGTAAATCTACTTTAGTAAATGAAATATTAGGAAAAACTCTATCTAATGAAATTAATCATTCAAAAGAAAAACCTGGAAAGTATAAAAAAATAACTGGAATAGAAAATGTTGATAAAATAGTTAATATTACTCAAGATCCAATTGGAAGAACTCCAAGAAGTAATCCAGCTACATATACTGGAGTTTTTGATGCAATAAGAGATGTTTTCGCAGAAACTCGTGAAGCTAAAATACGTGGATATGATAAAAGTAGATTTAGTTTTAATGTTAAAGGTGGAAGATGTGAAGCATGTCAAGGTGATGGAGTTAAGAAGATTGAAATGCATTTTTTACCAGATGTTTATGTTCCATGTGATGTTTGTAATGCTACAAGATATAATAAAGAAACATTAAAAGTAAAATTTAAAGGATTAAATATTAGTGAAGTATTAGATTTAAGAGTATCTGAAGCATTAAAAGTATTTGAAAATGTTCCAAAAGTATATAAAATATTAAAAATTATGGATGAAGTTGGACTTGGATATGTTAAACTAGGACAAAGTGCTGTTACTTTATCAGGCGGAGAAGCATCTCGTGTAAAACTTGCTCGTGAACTTCAAAAGAAACCTACTGGTAAGAGTGTATTTATTTTAGATGAACCATCGACTGGTCTTCATCAAGATGATATTAAAAGATTGCTTATAATATTAAATAGAATAGTGGATAATGGGGATACAGTAATAGTAATAGAACATAATCTTGATATCATTCTTCAAGCTGATTATATAATAGATTTAGGACCTGAAGGTGGAAGCGATGGTGGAAGAGTAGTTGCTCTTGGTACGCCAGAAGAAGTAAGTAAAAATAAATGCTCTTATACTGGAGAATTTTTAAAACAAATGTTAAAATAATAAAGAGGTGAAAAAGATGAATATAGATTATTTAGAATTATATGATTTGAGAAAGAATACAAGATTAAATATAATAGATAAATTAAAAATAATGAGAATGAGAGCTAAAGAAGAAAAAAGAAGGAATTTAATTAATAAATTAGAACATTGTAATATAGGTGTAGATTTTAGAGAAGCAGATTTATTTGAATATGAAAAAAGAAAAGCTATATTAAGTAGAAAGAAAAGGTTTTAAGTATGGATAGTATTATTAATAATTTAAGTAATAAATCAGTAGATTTTGTATTAAAAGCCCTTGCTGCAATAATCATATTATTAGTTGGTTTTAAAATAGTAAATGTAATCGAAAGTAAACTAAAAAAACCTCATAAGTTTTCCAAATTAGATGTAACTGTTAAATCATTTGTTATAAGTTTTGCTACAATTTCATTAAAAACATTAATAGTTATTGTAGTTTTATCTATAGTTGGTGTACCAATGGCTTCTTTAGTTACTGTAATTGGTTCTTGTGCTGTAGCAATTGGTTTAGCTCTTCAGGGTGGACTTTCTAATATAGCTGGTAGTTTAATGATAATGATTTTTAAGCCATTTAAAGTTGGAGATTATATATCTACTAATGGAATAGATGGTACAGTTAAAGCTATTACTATGTTTTATACAACACTAACTACTATTGATAATAGAATAGTTCAATTACCAAATGGTAGTTTGTCAAATTCAAATATTATAAATTATTCTGCTAATCCAAAAAGAAGAATTGATATTGATTTATCTGTTTCATATAATAGTGATATTGATAAAGTAAAAAAAGTAATTAATGATGTTATTAGTAAACAAGAATTAATTTTAGAAGATGAAGAAAAATTTGTAAGATTAAGATTACATGCTGAAAGTGCTTTAGTATTTACTGTAAGAGTATGGGTAAAAACAAAAGATTATTGGAATGTATATTTTGACTTAATGGAACAAATAAAGAAAGAATTTGATAGAAATAATATTGAAATACCTTATAATCAATTAGATGTACATATGATTAAATAAAACACTTATAATAATAAGTGTTTTTTATATTGAAAACAAAATAATTAAAATGATATAATATAATTGTATTTAATAGGATATACATAATTCTATAGAAAGGAATAATATTATGACAATTTCTGATATGAAACAAGAGTTATTTGATTATTACATAAGAATTCAGAATCAATACTTATCTAATAAAAATGAAGAAAAGTATAGAATCAAATATGTAATTATATCAAAAATATATAAAACAATATCATCTATGAATGATGAAATGTCTATAAATAGTTATTTAATTGAAATAAAAAATAATTCTCTTTCATATCGAAAATTATATGATGAGTTATTACCAAAATATTCTAAAGAAACGAATATAAGTATAAAGAATAGTATAGCAAAACAATTAAATGAGTATGCTGCTAGAATAAGTTTATATAATGAAGTATATAATATTATAAAAAAATGTTTTGTAAGAAATATTAAAAGTTCAACTACTAAAGTAAATAATAGTGTAGTTAAAACTCAAAAATCAAAATTTGAGAATGAAGATACTATTATAAGTGATAGAATTATTGATTTACTAGAAAAATATAATGATTTAGATAAAAATACTACTGAAGCAAAAAGAATAATAGAAGAAGTATATAATTTAAGAGTTCAAAGAGAAAATAAATTTAAAGAATTATATGGAAGAGATTATAGAGTTTTTATTAGTGAACTTGAAAGTATTGAAAATATTGCTTCTGTATCTTTTAAAGAAAGATTTAAAGAAAAAGAATTAGATTCTAATGAATTTATTTCTGAGTTAAGAAATACTATTAATGCTATTAATGAGTATTATTTTATTGATGTTCTTAGAATTAAAAAATATTATAAACATAATAATGATTTAAGTGATGGAAATAATCTAAATAAGTTCTTTAAAAAATATAATAATTATTTAAGAAAATTCCGTGTATTAATTAGTTCACTTTTTAATAATAGACAAATAGTATTTAAAGTAAATGGAAATGATATTACTACTGATGATTTATTAGCTTATTTGGAAACATGCAATTTAGATGGAGATTATAGTGTTTACAAGGGTAAATTCTCTGGTTCTTTTATTGGAAATGAAGAAGCAAATAAGAAGAAATATATAGAAACATTAGTTTTTTTGAATATATGTATTAATTCTTTATGTGATTTGGTTAAAGATAAATTAAATAATAGAAAAATTAATATTGTTGATAAAGAAATGGTTTTTGATGATTTTATTAAAAAGAGAAATGATAAATTAAAAGAAATATATAGTTTAAAACAAAGCGGTAGTTTAGATAGTAAGGAAAAATCATATGAAAGATAGCAAAAGTGTTATATTTGTATTAATTAGTTTAATAATAGTTATTGTTGTTAGTATTAGTTTATCTTATTCCTATTTTGTTGTTACAAGTAATGGAAAAGATAACATTATTAGTGTAGGGGATCTTGATGTGAGTTTTTGTGAAGATGAGTCTTGTAAGAGCAATTATTCTAATTTTGGAAAAGTAATTGGTACTAAAATTGTTAATGGACAAAGTGTACTTGAAAATATATATCCTTATGCAACTGATGGAGAAGCATTATTAAAAGATCCATATATATTTAATATAAAAAATAATGGTTCTTTAGATACAACTATTACTGTTAGATTAATAGAAGATAAGGATTATACTCCTTCAAGTGATAAAGAACAATATGAAAAATTAACTAATTTATATGCAAATTATATTAAAGTAGCAGTTAGTAATTGTGATAATGGTATTGATAGAACTAATGTTACAATTAATAGATATGGTTCACTTAATAATAATGTAATTATTGATTTCGATACTATTAAAAGTAAAGAAAGTAAAACATATTGTTTATGGACTTATTTAGATAGTAAAACACCAAATGATGTACAAAATACGTACTTTGTAGCTAATTTAAGCTTTAAAGCGCAATATTTACCTGAGAGTACAAATTAGAGTTTAAAAAACTCTTTTTTTATGTTAGAATTAAAGTCATGGAAAGAGATAAAATTAAAAATTTTTGTATTATTGCTCATATCGACCATGGTAAAAGCACACTTGCTGATAGAATCTTAGATATAACTCATGCTGTTAGTGAAAGAGAAAGAAAAGATCAAATATTAGATTCTATGGATCTTGAACGTGAACGTGGTATTACTATTAAATTAAATGCAGTAGAACTTCATTATAAAGGCTATACACTTCATTTAATAGATACCCCAGGACATGTAGATTTTAATTATGAAGTATCTCGTAGTCTTGCTGCTTGTGAAGGAGCAATTTTAGTAGTAGATGCAACTCAAGGCATAGAAGCGCAAACACTAGCTAACTTATATTTAGCATTAGATGCTAACTTAAAAATAATACCTGTTATTAATAAAATTGATTTACCTAATGCAAATATAGAAAAGGTAAAAGATGAGTTAGTTAATACTATTGGTTTTGAAAGAGAAGAAATATTATGTGTTTCTGGTAAAACTGGGCAGGGTGTAAGTGAATTACTTGATGCGGTTATTGAAAGAGTACCATCTCCAAAAAGTGATAGTAATAAATTTAGGGCATTAATATTTGATAGTTATTTTGATCCATATAAAGGTGTAGTAATATTAATTAGAATAATAGATGGAAAGATAAAAGTAGGGGATAAGATAAGATTTATAAATTCTAATCAAGTATATGAAGTATTAGAACTTGGAAAACATACTCCACATGAAGTTAAAAAGACTGAACTTTCAAGTGGAGAAGTTGGTTTTTTAAGTGGTTCAATTAAGAGTATTACTGAAGTAGAGGTTGGAGATACTATATGTAAAGATGGTGAGGATGTAGAAGTACTTCCAGGATATAAAAAAGTTCAACCAATGGTTTTTTCAGGAATTTATCCTATTGATTCAACCAAGTATAATTTATTAAAGGAATCACTTCAAAAATTAAAATTAAGTGATGCATCTTTAACATTTGAACCCGAAACATCAGTTGCACTTGGATTTGGCTTTAGATGTGGATTTTTAGGTTTATTACATATGGAAATTATAGAAGAAAGATTAGAACGTGAATTTAATCTTGATATAATCGCAACATCTCCTTCTGTTATTTATGAAGTCATATTAAGTGATGGAAGTAGTGAGTTTATTGATTCTCCATCTAAGATGCCTGAAGCTACAAAAATATCTAAAATAAAAGAGCCATATGTTAAAGCTAATATATATGTTCCAAGTGAATTTGTTGGTTCTATAATGGAATTGTGTCAAAATAAAAGAGGAATATATAAAACAATAGATTATATAGATTCTTCTCGTGTATGTATTACATATGAACTTCCTTTAAGTGAAATAGTTTATGATTTTTTTGATAAATTAAAAAGTTATACTAAAGGATATGCTTCATTTGATTATGATTTAATTGGTTATTTTGAAAGTAAACTTGTAAAAATGGATATAATGTTAAATGGTGAAATAATTGATGCTTTGAGTATTATTGTTCATAAAGATTTTGCATATAATAGAGGTAGCATTATTTGTAAAAATTTAAAGAAAATTATACCTAGACAAATGTTTCAAGTACCAATTCAAGCATGTATTGGATCTAAAGTAATAGCTCGTGAAGATATATCTGCTATGAAAAAAAATGTACTTGCTAAATGTTATGGAGGAGATGTTTCTCGTAAAAGAAAACTACTTGAAAAACAAAAAGAAGGCAAAAAAAGAATGAAACAAGTTGGTAGTGTTTCTATTCCACAAGAGGCATTCTTGACAATATTAAGTACTGATCAAAAAGAATAATTAATTAAAAAATGTTAGATTTTCATTATATTTATTTTGATTATGAGGTTTATTTAAAACAATATTTTTATTTTCAGTTTTAAATAAACTTTTTTCTTTGTTAAAATATGGTCTTACTTCCTTATATACTGGTATAGATTTTTTTAAAACATTAAGTGTTTTACTAAATCCACCAAGTATAGAATTAAAATTTAAATTATTTAGTATATTAAAATTCATATTTTCACCTAATATATTATATGCAGTATTATAAAAAAGTTTTAAAAATATGTTTTTATTTTTTTTATTATATGTTATAATACTTTTATAGTAGAATAAGAGGGAATTTATGGTACTTAGAAATATATTAAACGAATTTGTTATGCTATTTAATGCCATTAAAAATGGATTTATATATGTATTTTTAACTTTACCAGTTCAAATAAAAAACATTTTGGTTATTAAGCCATCTGATTCTGGAACTCCTCAAGAGAATATTGCTGAGGCAGTAACTAGAGGTGAATATGCATCAGATAAGATTCTTGGTAAAGAGCAGAATAAAGATTTAATCCAGACTTTTTCTGAATGGTTAACTGAAAAATATGAAAGTATTCCATATGTAAAGAAAAAGAAAGAAGAATATGAGTCTTCATTAAGACCAATTGTAATAGATGAGAATGGCGCTGATAGTGTTAAATCTCCAGAAAAAGTATTGTATCACTATGTTGCTCGTGATAAAAACGGAAAATTAGTTGATGCATATTTCCCAGCATTTTCTAAGTTAGATGTTTATTCTTATTTAACTGATGAAAAAATGACTGTTTATTCAATTGAATCCAATAAAAATACTGGTTTATTACATAATGATATTTCTTTATTTAAAACAAAAATGGCTCCAAAAGATTTAATATTCTGGTTAACTCAGTTATCTACGTATATTAAAACAGGTATCCCTCTTACCGATGGAGTTAGAGTACTTGCAGAACAAGATAAAAGAAGAAAATATAAATCTTTATATAAATCAATAATTTTTGAACTTACTACAGGACAAACTTTCTCAGAAGCATTGAGACGTCAAGGTAATGCTTTTCCCGCATTACTTATTAATATGATTAAATCTTCTGAAATGATTGGTGAAGTTGAAAAAACACTTGATGATATGGCAGATTATTATCAAGAACAAGAAGATACTAAAAAGGCTATTATTGGAGCAATGGCTTATCCAACTGTCGTTATGGTATTTGCAATAGGAATTGTCATTTTTATGCTTACTTATATAGTTCCAAAATTTGTTGAGGTTTATAAATCAATGAATGCTCCAATAAATTCTATAACTCAAATATGTTTAAATTTATCTGCATTTTTACAAAATAACTATTTAATTATAATTGGAGTTGTAGTTGGATTTAATGTATTATTTATTTATTTATATAAAAGAGTTAAAGCATTTAGGATTATGATTCAAAGGTTACTAATGCATATTCCTATTGTTGGAAAACTAATTGTTGCAAAAGAATTGAACTTATTTTCAAGAACATTTGCATCACTTCAAAAAAATAATGTATTACTTACAGATAGTATTGATATTTTGGCAAAAATAACTAATAATGAAATATATAGGGATTTGATGCTTAGAACCATCAATAACTTAATTAAAGGTAATAAAATGAGTGATACGTTCTCAAATCACTGGGCAATTCCAGAAATAGCAAGTTTCATGATTCAAACAGGTGAATCTACTGGTGAACTTGCAGAAATGTTAGATAAAGTTGCTGATTATTATCAAAAAGAACAAAGAAATACAGTTGGATCTATAAAAACATTTATAGAGCCAGTTATGATTATATCTCTTGCTGTTGTAGTTGGATTTATTTTAGTAGCAATACTTGTTCCAATGTTTGATGTATATTCTACAGTTCAATAGTTTTTAGGGGGATTTATGGATTTATTTATAACAATATGGCTATTTATATTTGGTGCAATCTTTGGAAGTTTCCTGGGTTGTATGGGATACAGAATACCTAATAAAATAAAAACTACTTATCCAAGTAGTTTTTGCTCTAATTGTAAAAAACCACTAAAATGGTATATGAATATTCCAATTATTTCATATATCTTCTTAGGAGGTAAATGTGCTTATTGCAAAGAAAAGATTGGTTTTATATATTTCTTATGTGAAATATTAGGCGCAGTTTTATTTGCTCTTAATTACATACTATTTAAGTTTGATATTAATTTCTTTATATCTACAATTTTAGCTTGTGTATTTATTGTTACGTTAGTTAGTGATTTTAAATACTATTATATATCTGATAGAGTATTAATAATGGGTGCTGTTCTTTTAATAATAGTTATGTTTATATTTATGGATACTACTGATGCAATTATGAGAGTAACAACTGGTATTATAATGTTTGCAGTTATGTTTGGAATTAAAATAATGGGAAATAGGATGTTTAATAAAGAATCACTTGGAGATGGAGATATTAAACTAATGGCTGTAATTGGTATTTCTGTAGGATTATTAAATTCATTTGTAGCTCTTTTCTTTGGATCTTTAACTGGACTTATTTATTCATTATTCACATTAAAGAAAAATAAAGAAGGATTAATTCCATTTGGTCCATTCTTAATAATTGGTGCTATGTTAGTTATATATTTTTCAAGTTATATAACACCATATTTAGAAGAATTATTTTCTATTTAAAATGCCTTAAAAAGGCATTTTTATTTACTTTTCTTTTGTTTTATGATATAATATGCCCTCGAAAAAGAAGGGGAACTTTATGGCAAATATAGTTGAATACGATAAAAGTTTTGAAAAGAAAAAAATTGGTTCTGGATGTAATGGTGTTTGTTATTTAACTAGTGATAATCAAGTATTTAAAAGAATAGATTATCCAGAAATATTTGAACAAAATTTAAGAAGTCTAGTAGGTAAAAGAAATCCAACTTATGTTTTTCCAAAACAACTAGTTTCTCTAAATTCTATTATTATTGGTTATATTATGGATTATGTTGAGGGAGTACGTCTTGATTACTTAGGAAATGAGATAAGTATTCAAGATTATTTAAATGCACTTAGAATAGCTGAATATGATATTGCTGCTATATCTTCTATGCATATATTTTCAATTGATGTTAGTGATGATAATATTCTTTTTTCTAAAGATAAAAGATTTAAAATAATTGATACAGACTATTATAGAAAATTAAAAACTTCTTCTAATATATATAATAGTAATTTACGTAATTTTTCACATGCTTCATTGTCTCTACTTTTGAATTTATATAAAGATAGATTTAAGAATAATAATCTAGAATATTTAAGAGAGTCTTTAATAAATGGTACAATAAGACCATCTCAATTTATTTCTACGCTATTAAATTATATACAGATAAGCGATATAAGTAATTCTAGTGTTGCAGAATTAAAAGATGAATTAAAATTACTTTACAAGAATAGGTAATAGTGCTATAATTTAAGCATTGTTAAAAACAAATGAGGAAGACGTTATATAATGATTATTTTAAAGAGAGTTAGCGTTTGGTGGAAGCTAATAAAGAAAGTTATATATGAATCACTTCTGATGTTGCTTAAGGATAAGTTAAGCACGCATATAATGCGTTATAAAAATTAAGAAAATAAAAGGATGGTATCGTCAATTTTGACTCCTTGTACCATTCTTTTTTATTTTATAGGAGGAATTTATGAAAAAATTTGAAAGTCTTGAAACAGGAAAAGTTAGTGAAGTTAATAAAAGACAAATAGAAGGTTGGAAAAAACAGAATATTTTTAATAAATCTATAGAAAATAGAAGTAATTCAAAAAACTTTGTTTTTTATGATGGACCAGCAACTGCTAATGGAAATCCAGGTCTTCATCATATGGTTGCTAAATTACTTAAAGATGCAATTTGTAAATATAAGACTATGAAAGGATATAGAGTAGTTCGTAAAGTAGGATGGGATACTCATGGTTTACCAGTTGAAGTACAAGTTGAAAAAGAACTTGGATTTTCTGGTAAAGGTGATATAGAAAAATATGGAATAAAAGAATTTAATCAAAAATGTCGTGAATCAGTATGGAAAAATGTAGATTCTTTTAACAGATTAACAGATGAAATGGGACAATTCATTGATATAGAGCATCCTTATATAACATATGATAATGATTATATTGAAACAGAGTGGTACATCTTAAAAAGATTCTTTGATGAAGGATTATTTTATGAAGGAGTTAAAATACTTCCATGGTGTCCTAGATGTGGTACAGGACTAGCATCTCATGAAGTAGCTCAAGGTTATGAAACAATAACTGCTAATACTGTAATTGTTCCATTTAAAAGAGTTGATGAAGATGAATATTTTCTTGTATGGACAACAACTCCATGGACACTTATATCTAATGTAGCACTTTGTGTTAATCCTGAAGCGGATTATGTAAAAGTTGAAAGTAAAGGATATAAATTTATTCTTTGTAAAAGTTTAGTTCAAAGTGTTTTAGGAGAAGATGTTAAAATACTTGAAGAATACAAAGGAAAAGATCTTGAATATATTAAATATGAACAATTACTTCCATTTTTAAAACCAAATAATAATAATGGATTTATCATAACATGTGATGATTATGTTACAACTGAAGACGGAACAGGTATAGTTCATATTGCTCCTGCTTTTGGTCAAGATGATGCTAATGTTGGAAAGAAATATAATCTTCCATATTTAAATCCTGTAGCTGAGGATGCAACATACAATGATGGACCATGGAAGGGTATGAATATATTTGATGCAGACCTTGAAGTAATTAAATGGTTGAAAGAAAATGATAAATTATTTTCAAAACAAAAAGTAGAACATGAATATCCTCATTGTTGGAGATGTCATAGTCCACTTGTATACTATAGTAGACCAAGTTATTACTTAGAAGTAACTAAAATAAAAGATAAAATAATAGATGCTAATAATAAAATTAATTGGTATCCATCATTTGTTGGAGAAAAGAGATTTGGAAATTGGCTTACTAATTTAAATGATTGGGCTATTTCTAGAAATAGATATTGGGGTACACCACTTCCTTTATGGAAATGCGAGTGTGGTCATATGGAAATGATTGGTTCAAGAAAAGAACTAAAAGAAAAAGCTATAGAAATAGTAGATGAAAAAACAATTGATTTACATAGACCATATGTTGATGATATTCATATTAAATGTCCTAAATGTGGTAAAGTAATGAATAGATGTGAAGAAGTAATAGATTGCTGGTTTGATAGTGGAGCTATGCCATTTAGTCAATATCATTACCCATTTGAAAATAAAGAATTATGGAAGAGTCAATTCCCAGCTGATTTCATAAGTGAAGGAATTGATCAAACAAGAGGTTGGTTCTATTCACTTTTAGTAATTAGTACATTCTTAGAGGGAGAAAGTCCATATAAAAATGTTTTAGTAAATGAGTTATTACTTGATAAATATGGTCAAAAAATGCATAAATCTAAAGGAAATGCAGTTGAACCATTTAGTATATTAGATGAATATGGAGCTGATGCTGTTAGATGGTTTATGCTTTATACTTCTCCCGTATGGACACCACTTAAATTTGACACTGAAGGAGTAAAAGAAGTATTATTTAAATTCTTTAGTACACTTAAAAATACTTATTCATTCTTTGAAATATATGCTAATGCAGATAACTTAGACCCAAGAGAATTTGAAGTAAAATATAAAGATTTAGATGAAATAGATAAATGGCTACTATCTAAATATAATAGTTTAGTTAAAAATGTAACGGAATATATGGATAAATATGATTTAAATAAAGTAGTTCACTTTATAACTGACTTTGTTTGTGATGATTTATCTAACTGGTATATTAGACGTAATAGAAGAAGATTCTGGGAAAGTGAACTTACAACTTCAAAAAAAGCAGTTTATCAAACAACTTATGAAGTATTATGTGGAGTATGCAAATTAATCGCACCACTAAGTCCATTTATGGCAGATGAAATATATACAAAACTAACAGGTGAAGAAAGTGTACATTTAAGTGATTATCCAAAAGTTAATTCTAAACATATAAATTTAGAATTAGAAGAAAAGATGGATCTTGTAATTGAATTAATTAGTTACTTAAGAAATATAAGAGAAGAAGCTAAAATTAAAGTACGTCAACCTATTAGTGAAGTAATACTAGAAAGTAAATATAAAGAAAAGATTGGTGAATTTGAAGATTTAATCAAAGAAGAATTAAATTCAAAAAATGTAGTATGGGCAGACGAGATGAGTGAATACTTAACTGTCACATATAAACCAAACTTTAAAGTTGTTGGAAAAACATTAGGTAGTTCTTTAAATGAATTTACATCTCTTCTAAATAATCTAAGTGATGAAGATGCTAAGAAAATAGAAGCAGGTACATTTGATTTTAAAGGAAATACAATAGATAGTACATGTGTTTTAAAAGATATTAAATCAAAAGATGGTTATAAAGCAGTTATGTTAAATTACAAGAAAGTCGCTATTAATACAGAACTTACTCGTGATTTAATAAATGAAGGACTTGCTCGTGAAATAGTATCTAAAGTACAAAATCTAAGAAAAACAAGTGATTTTGATATAACAGATAGAATAACATTTGAATTTAATGGACCAGATGAAATAAAAGATGCTATAAGTGAATTTAAAGACTATATCATGAATGAAGTACTTGCTGTTACTTTAGAAGAAAATACTAAAGCTGATACTGAACTTAAAATAAATGACTACACAATGTATGTTACAATAAAACAAATAAAGAAATAGATTTTTCTATTTCTTTTTTATATGTTTTTATTTTTTATAAATTCTCTTAACATTTTTATAAGTGCTCGTTTTTCTATTCTTGAAACATAACTTCTTGAGATATTTAATTTTTTTGCAATCTCTTTTTGTGTTTCTTCTTTTTGATTGTCAAGACCATATCTTTTTTTAATTATATTTAATTCTCTTGGAGTTAATATATTTAAATATTCTTTTATTCTTTTTATATTGTCTTTTAAATGTATATTTTCTTCAAAATTATTATCTTTTTCTTCTATAACATCACTAAGTGTTACTTCTTCACCATCTTTATCATATGCTATTACTTCACTTAAACTCACATTATTATTATGTTTTTTATTGCTTCTAAAGTACATAAGTATTTCATTTTCAGCACATTTAGCGGCATATGTTGTTAGTTTTACATCTTTATTTTTATTATATGAATCTATTCCTTTAATTAAACCAATTGTTCCGATAGATATTAAATCATCACTTGAAATGTTTTTTGTTTCATATTTTTTAACTATATGAGCTACTAATCTTAGATTATGTTCAATAAGTTTATTTCTTGCGTCTTTATCACCATCTAAGTGTTTTTCTATATAGTATTCCTCTTCTTCTTTTGATAATGGTTCATCAAAAACATTTAAAGAATAACTTGTTGTAAATATCATTAATCTTTTTAGATAATCTCTAATTTTTTGTAATATTTTTTTCATAATAAATTATATTTTATTGTAATTATTTTTATTCTATTTTTAATATGTAAAGCGAACAAAAAAATTTTGATTGTTATTTTTTGCCTTAAATAGGGACATATATGTTTTTTTAAACAACTTTTTCAAAAAATGATAATGTAAATTTTTGTAAAATTTAAAAAAATAATCTAAAAAAACATTTACTTTTTTAAATAAATAATCTAAGATTATTATAGTGTTAAGGATAACTTAACAGAAGGTGAGGATAATATATGGAAAGGGATTTGTTTAACGATATTGTTGTCGTCAAACGTAGTGGGCAAAGAGTGTCATTTAATGATGCTAAAGTTGCTATAGCTATTAAAAAAGGCTTTGATAGCGTTTATGATGAGTACGATGAAAAGAATGTTAATACAGTAAAAGAAAAAGTACTTGATCAAATTGTAAAAGACTATAAAGATAGAAAGACTATTGGTGTAGAAGATATTCAAGATATAATTGAAAGTACACTAAAGAAGTTAAAATATAATGATGTTTATGAATCTTTTAAAGGATATAGAGAAAGAAGAGCAGCTTCAAGAGATGCATTTGTTGTAAAACAACAACATAAATTTGTAAAAGCAATAGAGTCACTTGGACTTAAGACTGCTAATGAAGAAGATGCAAAAAGAGAAAATGCTAATGTTGATGGAGATGGACCAATGGGAACAATGCTTCACTTTGGATCTACTGTATCAAGAGAATTTGCTAAAGCTTATTTAATGGATAGTAAATATGCTCGTGCTCATGATGAAGGTGCTATTCATATTCATGATTTAGACTTCTGGGCAATGGGTACTACAACTTGTACACAAATTGATTTAAATAAACTATTTAAAAATGGATTTTCAACAGGACATGGATTTTTAAGAACTCCAAATTCAATTTCATCATATACAGCACTTGCTGCTATTGCAATACAAGCAAATCAAAATGAACAACATGGAGGACAAAGCATTCCAGCATTTGATTATTATATGGCTCCTGGTGTTTTAAAAACATTTAAAAAACAATTCAAACAAGAATTATGTGATTTAATTGATTTTGAAGGATTTAAAGAATTTATTGATTTTAATAAAGTAGTTGAAATAATTGATAAGTTAGAACATATTGAATTTGATTTAGAAATATTTAATGATTTTACTTCTAAAAGTAAAAGATTAAAAGAAATATTTGAAAATGCATATGATATAGCACTTAAGAAAACTGATAGACAGACTTATCAAGCAATGGAAGCATTTATTCACAATTTAAATACAATGCATTCTCGTGCTGGAGCACAAGTTCCATTTAGTTCTGTTAACTTTGGAACAGATACTTCACCTGAAGGAAGAATGGTTATTAGAAATTATTTACTTGCTACTGAAGCAGGACTTGGTCATGGTGAAACACCAATTTTCCCAATTTCAATCTTTAAAGTAAAAGAGGGAGTTAATTATAATAAGAAAGATCCAAGTTATGATTTATTTAGACTTGCATGTCGTGTTTCAGCTAAAAGATTATTCCCAAATTTCTCATTTTTAGATTCAAGTTTTAATAAACCTTTCTTAGTAGATGGTGATTATCAGACTGAAGTTGGATATATGGGATGTAGAACAAGAGTTCTTGCTAATGTATGTGGACCTCAAATTACTCCTGGACGTGGTAATTTAAGTTTTACATCAATAAATTTACCAAGAATAGGTATTAAATATGGAATTGCATTAGGTGAAAGAAAGAAAGCTGATATGGATGCTTTCTATAAAGAACTAGATGAAACTATGGATTTAGTTAAAGGACAATTACTTCAAAGATTTGATTGCCAATGTTCAAAAACTAGAGCAAATTTTAAATTCTTACTTGGAAGTCATGTATGGATTAATAGTGAGAATATGGATAATACAACGAGACTTAGAACTGTTTTAAAACATGGTACTTTATCAATTGGATTTATAGGACTTGCTGAAACATTAAAAGCTTTGATTGGTGAACATCATGGTGAAAGCGATAAAGCACAAAAATTAGGTATTGAAATCGTTAAACACATGAGAGAAAAATGCGACGAATATACAAAAGAATATAATCTTAATTTTACTTGTCTTGCAACACCAGCAGAAGGTTTAAGTGGAAGATTTGTTGCAATTGATAGAAGTATTTATGGAAAATTAAAAGGTATTACTGATAGAGATTATTATACTAATTCATTCCATGTACCAGTATATTATAAAACTAGTGTTAAACATAAAATGGAAATTGAAGGAGTATATCATAAATTTACAAATGCAGGACATATTTCATATGTTGAACTTGATGGTGATACAGTAAATAATGTAGATGCATTTGAGAAAGTTGTTAGAATTATGCATGACTCAGATATAGGTTATGGAGCTATTAACCATCCAGTTGATAGAGATCCAGTTTGTGGCTATGTTGGAGTTATAAAAGATGTTTGTCCAAGATGCGGTCGTCATGAAAGTGAAGGCGTTGAAATGGAAAAAGTAAACTGTTACGACTGTTATTGTCGTTAATAAATAAAAAGGAGAGGTAATTATGGAAAAAGATATTAAAAACAAAAAAATGGTTGGTGAAGGAGTAAAATTTGAAAGAATTAGAAGAATCACTGGCTATCTTGTTGGTACTCTAGACAGATTTAATAATGCTAAAAAAGCTGAAGTTAATGATAGAGTAACTCATGCAACAAAATAGTAAATATATTCGTTTGGCTGCTGATCTTCAAAGTGATAGTATTGTTGATGGTCCTGGACTTAGAACTGTAATATGGACTCAAGGATGTCTTCATCATTGCAAAGAATGTCAAAACCCACAAACATGGGATATGGAAGGTGGAGGACTAGTTCTTATAAGTGATGTACTTGATGCTATTGATGAGTTAGAATTTCAAGATGGAATTACATTTAGCGGTGGAGATCCTATGTATCAAGTTGAAGCATGTAATATTATTGCTAAGTATTGTAAAAAGAAAGGTTATAATATTTGGGTATATACAGGATTTACTTATGAAGAAGTAATGAAGATGGCAAAAAAGAATAAAGCATATTTGGATTTTTTAAAGAATATAGATATTTTAGTTGATGGAAGATTTGAAATAGATAAAAGAGATTTAAATCTTTTATTTAGAGGAAGTAAGAATCAAAGACTAATAGATGTCCAAAAAACTTTAAAAGAAAAAAAGATTGTTTTATTGGATGAAAAAGAATATATGGAAGAACATATGTTTAAAAGAGAACCAATGTATATTTAAGACGTAATAAATTACGTCTTTTTATTTTTTTAAATTTATTGGAAATTATAGATTTTATATTAAATATTTGGTAAAATAATTATGAATACAATGTGAGGATTAATATGAAAAAAATAGTATTTAGTATATTATTAATAATTAGTTCATTATTTTTTATAGATAAAGTATATGCTTCTTTAAAATGTTCTAATCCAACGTCAATAATAGAAACAAGTAAGGCATCCCCTGCATACATAAGTGCTAATTTACCTGTATGTACAGATTTTGAATTGGATCATTATGAACAAATTGATCAAGGTTTAAAAGGATTTGAAAAATTTTATGAAAATAGTATTATTACTGTTTATCAGACTCTTGTTGGTTCTACACATTCTATAGAACGTGCTTCTCAAGCTGGTGATAAACTAGAAGAAATTACTACTATGACTCTAGATGAAAAAGCAAAAATAAGTCAATTAAGAAAAGTATGTTCAGATTCAAATGCTTATTTACAAGGAATAATGAAGTTTGTATATTATACTAATTATGATGCAACAGAAGGTTGTTCAGAAACGAAGGAAAAAACAGTAACAAGTGTTGATAGTAGTTGTGTAGAAAGATGCGAAAGTAATAATAAAGATGGAAATGCAACTACTCAAGGCGGTTTAATTACAAATCCCAATGTTGAGAAAATGAAAGCACAATTAAATTGTACTGAACAATGTACAACCACGACTACAACAACTTATTGTCCTTCCGAAAATGTAACCTATTCTTGTAATAATGATGATGAATTATTAGATAACCATAAATGTAAAAAGCCAAATTATGTTGAATATAAGAAAGATTTTGACCTTAATACTGGATTTACTGCATTAGATACAATTGAAAACTTGACATTATGTATTTCTAATTATGGTCCTACTTGTATTCCTTATAATATTCAATATATTTTTTGGTGTCCAGTTTATAATTGTACAAGAGTAGGTAATGTAAATTATGATTTATGTACACCTAGTTTTCAGGAACAAGCAAGTGGTGATAGAGTTTATTGTGTAAACCCAGGACTATATTTTTCAAAAGATTTTTCTAGTGTAGCTGAGTATCAAGTAGATACATCGTTTAATGTTAAAGATTGTTCAAGTAGTTATAGTACGGTAGATTGTGGATATGCAAATATATTAATCGAAGGTCAAAAATTAAAAAATGCTACAGTTAGTGATGCAAATAAAAAAAGAATTGATAAAGTAATAGAATTTGCACTTAGGTTATGGGGAGTACATACAAATCAAGCGGGATTTACTAAGCTTGGAATTTCTCATAAATCAGGTCCAAATTGTAATTCAAGCTTACGTTATACAAAAATAATAAATATTTATAAACAAACATATAGGTATTTTGCTAGATATTTATTTTCAGCAGTAAGATTATCAAGTAAAATTGACCCATCTGAATTAACTGACGAAGAATTAAATGGTTTTTCTATAGCATGTAATTCAGATTTATTAGGTGTTGCTTGTGGACAAACAAGTGAATATAAATTAGGATTTGCTCTTCTTGCTAATACAATACTTGGTAATAGCAAAATGCAAGAAGATTTTAATAATTTATTTAGAACTGGAGTTTCTGAAGATGTTGATAATGTTAATTTAGTTACTGAAGTATCTAATGATAAAGAATCTCAATATATAGAAATTCAATTTGATGAATTAGAAGAAATAACAAAAGAAGTAAAACAAAAAATAGATTGTACTAAATTAGATGATATGGTTAATAATAGAATCATCACAAGTGAACAAAAGAAACAAATAGAGCCTTTTTGTAAAGTAACTGCTGTATTAGTTGATGAGGATGGACGAGAATTAACCGAGTATAGCGAATCAAAACGTACACCAGCATATTGTTATAAGAATTTTTGTAGAGTTAAAATCAAAGATAGTTTTGCAATTTGTGATTATGAAAAAAGACATAATAAGAGGGTAAAAGTAAAATTAAAATATACTAAGTCAGATACTTCAAATGTTGTAAAAAAATATATTTCTTGTGCAAATCCAGATGAAAGTCAAGTAATGTTTAGTATAAGTGAAGGCTCATCAGATAATAATCGTTTAAATACACCAGTAGAAGAAGAATTTGAAATAATAAATGTAAAATGTCATGGAACATGTGATGATTATAATTTAAGAACAAATATAAAAGATACATGTAGTGATGATAAAACAAATTATGATAGTGCATTTGTTTCAAGTATAAAAGAT
>CAMKMS010000007.1 GCA_946413985.1 uncultured Mycoplasmatota bacterium | reverse complement strand
CCACTTCTTTAAAATGCTTTTTATTTTTGTGAACTATTTAGGGTTCACTTCATAACACATGCTTTTTATTTTAGTCTTCTTTTGTTTTTACTTTTCATTAATACATACTCTGGTGATGGTATATGGCATTCACTAGGTAGTATATAATGTTCATTTTTTAGTTTTCCATTAACTGAATTTAATAATAATACAATGCTCATAAGAGTACTTATTGTTTTTTTTCTAGTATAGTAATTCATATTATCTCCCTCTAAAGGAATAATATCACTAATTTTGATTTTATTCAAATAAAAAGGTTTATAAACTTTTTTATTTTTTTAATGAATTTAGTGATACTCCCAGTAATCCCATAACTACTGCTAAAATAATTACTATTAATAATATACAAAAATATGATCTTGCAAAGTTTCTTCTATTAATATTACTATTATTAAATGAGAAAATTAATAAACAAATAAATCCAATAATAGGAATACTAAATAATAATTCATATCCAATATATGCCCATGGACTAAGTGGAATATATTGATATGGAACAGTTGGATAAAAATTTGAATTAACACTTGGACTAACCGTTTGATTATTTGCTTGATTAACAGTTGGATTATCTGGTTGACTAACAGTTTGATTATTATTCTCCATATACTTCCTCCTTATTATACTAATTATATTATAAATTCTTTTTGATGAAATGTCTAATAAATTAACAATTAATAACTTTTTTATGCTAAAATTACAATAGGTGATATAAATGATACTAAGTATATGCGATATGCCAGAAACACTAAGTGTACTTAGAATTATACAAATTGTAATAACAATTATAAAAGTAGTAGTACCAATTCTATTAATAGTTAGTGCTATGATAGAACTAGTAAGAGCTGTTACTAATTCAGAACTAAATAAAATAAGTAAACCAATAGTTAATAAAATAATAGCTGCAATACTAATATTCTTAATACCAACATTTGTAAGAATAATTGCTAATGTTGCAGGTAATAATGGTGAATATGAGAACTGTCTTGGCAATATAACTCTTGAAACAATAAGTAGTGCTTATAATAAACAAGCTGAATCATTAGTAAGTAAAGCTGAAGAAACAAATAGTATAACTGATTATAATAATGCAATGGCATATTTAATCAATTTAAAAGATAAAGATGCAAAAAATAGTTATCTTGAAAGATTAAAAGTTGTAAAAGATAAAATAGATGAAAAAAATAATCCTTCAAAACCTGGAGGTGGAGGAGGAAATGATGTTCAAGATGATGGAGTACTTAAAATATATTATCTTGGTATAGGAAGATATGATGGACATTTAATAATTGGAAATAATAGCGTTTTATTTATTGATGGAGGATTTGTTTCACAAGGTAATAAAGCTATTAGTTTTATTAAAAGTCTTGGTATAACAAAGATAAATGGATTAATTGGATCACATATGCATGATAACCATATTGATGCGCATAGAGCTTTTGTACAAGAATTGGAAATTGAAAGAGTATATTATGGTGAGGATCCTAGTGAGTGTTTAAGTAAAAAAACTTGTGTTAAAAAGAATTCTAATCCTACCAAATTAATGCAATTAATAAAAGAAAAAAATATTCCAATGACAATATTAACTCCTGGAAAAGATATAAAGATAGGAAATCTAACATTTGATATAGTTGCTCCAAAAAGTTTAAAAACTGGTAGTGGTTATCCAGAAAATAATAATTCACTTAATATGATACTAAAGTTTAAAAATCATAAGTTCTATTTTTCTGGAGATCATATAAGAAGTAGTGAGATATTAAGCTCTTACGATGCTAGTACTTTAGATGTGGATATACTTAAGTGGCCTCACCATGGAGAAGAAAGAGTCGCAAATAGTTTTTTAGATGTATTAACTCCAAGTTATGTTATTGCTCCAGCTTCAGGTTTAAAAGATCCCGTTAAAGATGGGGCTAGCCATTGTAAAGCTAAAGTATATTATACTGGAAATGATGGATATGTTCTTGCAGAAAGTGATGGAACTAATTTGAGTGTTAGTAAAGTGTCTAAAAGATAAGTATTTACTAAATAATATAACTAATATATAATATTAATATAAGATAGGAGAGAATGATAAAATGGAAAAGGAAAATAATAGGAATAAAAAACAAACTCCAAAAGTTCCTGCTATAATACCAGTTATACTATTATTTGTAATTGCTGGATTGTTATATGCTCTTGTGATGAAAGGACCAGGTAATATATTTAATATATCAAATAATGCTGATAATTATGAAAGTACAATCGGTTCAATTAAATATGAAAAAGATTCATATAGCTGTGAAGAAGGAACAACATTTACAACATTAATTAGAACTACTTCACCTAAAACACCTGCAACTGTAGCTTCATATAGTTCAAGTGATTCTAATATTGCTAGTATTGATGGTAATGTAGAATATCAAACTAATTGTATTGATTGTATAGCAGTTAGAGTTGTTTGTAAGAAGCCAGGAAGTGTTACATTAAGTGCAGAGTCAAGTAAAGGAGCTAAAACATCTGTTGATCTTGTAGTTACTCAAAAAGAAGGAACTATTGCATTTTCTTATGATTCATATACATGTAATGCTAAAGGAACATTTGAAACAATGATAAAAGCATCTGGTACTATTGGAATTAAATCTTATAGTACTGGAAACTCAAAAATAGCTACTATTGATGATAAGGTATCATCACAAGTAAAATGCATTAATTGTAGAATGGTTAGAGTGGTTTGTAAAAAGAAAGGAACTACAACTCTTCATGCAACAGCTACAAACGGTGCTAAAGCAACAGCAAATTTAACTGTTAAACAAGATATTGGAACAATAAGATTTAAAGAAAATAGTTATACATGTAATGCTGGAGAAGTAATTGAAACTATGATTACTGCAAATGGTGGAGATAATGTAGCATATGTAAAATCATATGAATCAAGTAATACATCAGTTGTAAGAATAGATGATAATGTATCTGAATTAGTAAAATGTATAAATTGTAGATTAATTAAAATTGTATGTGTAAAACAGGGAACTGCAACATTAAAAGCAACATCATCAACTGGTGCTACAACTACTGTAAGTGTTAAAGTAAATCAAGATGTTGGTTCTATTAAATTTAAAAAATCAACATATTCATGTAATGCTGGAGAATCATTTGAAACGACTATTACTGCATATGGATCTGGTGATTCAATAGCGTATGTTAGTAATTATTCTTCAAGTGATACAAGTATTGCTACTATTGATGATAATGTTACGGAAGTTCCAAAGTGTATTAATTGTAAAGCAGTTAGGGTTAGTTGTAAGAAAAAAGGTAGTGTTGTATTGAGTGCAACTTCATCCTCTGGAGCAAAAACTACTTCAAGTTTAACTGTAAATGAAAAAATTGGTTCAATATCATTTGAAAAATCAAGTTATTCATGTAATGCAGGTGAGACATTTGAAACATTGGTTACTGCAAAGGATGGACCAGTAGGAACTTACGTTAAATCAATTTCTTCAAGTGATACAAATATTGCAACAATAGATAGTAATACATCCCTTCAAGTTAATTGTATTAATTGTAGAATGGTTAGAGTAGTATGTAAGAAAAAAGGAAATGTTACATTAAAAGCAACATCATCAAGTGGTGCAAAAACATCTGTAAGTTTAACAGTAAATGAGAAAATTGGAACAATATCTTTTGATAAACCAAGTTATTCATGTGCAAAAGGAACTACTTTTGAAACATTAATTAAAACAACAAATGATTCAAATGGCTCAACATATGTTAAATCATATAGTTCAAGTGATACAAGTGTTGCAACAATTGATGATAATACTACTACTATTGTAAATTGTATTAATTGTAGAGTAGTTAGGGTAGTATGTAAAAAAGAAGGAAGTGTAATATTAAGTGCTACTTCATCTTCTGGAGCAAAAACCACTTCAAGTTTGAGTGTAACTAAAGATCTTGGAAGTATATCATTTGAACAACCTAGTTATACTTGTTTAGTTGGAAAAACATTTGAAACTACTATTACTGCATATGGACCTAGTGATTCAATAGCGTATGTTAGTAATTATTCTTCAAGTGATACAAGTATTGCTACAATTGATGATAATGTTACAGAGGTTCCAAAGTGTATTAATTGTAAAGCAGTTAGGGTTAGTTGTAAGAAAACAGGTAATGTTGTATTGAATGCAACTTCATCTTCTGGAGCGAAAACATCTGCTAACTTAAAAGTGCTTAAAATAAATATTATAAATAATTAATAATAAATAACCAGATTTCTGGTTATTTTTATTACTTTTCATGCTATAATTATTTTGTTAGGAATATGGAAGAAATGAAAAAGAAAACAAGTGTTAAGAAAAATAATAATAAATCAATTAAAATTGCTAATAAAGATATACCAATTCTTTATATAGGTTTAGCAGTTTTGGGAGTTATTGTTTTAGTTATATTAATTGGATTTATTTATAATAGAATAGAGGAATCAAATTGGAAAAAAGAGTTACTAAAAGATTATGATGAAATTGAATATAGTGTTCCAAATGAATTTGAAAAATTAGGTGATTTTCACTCATATGGATATTATAGTGATGATGTTACTTGTCGTTTTAGTATAGTAGCATCAGATAAATATGAAGAAAATACAGAAAAATGGTTTAAGAGTAATATATATAGTGATTTAAATTCTAAAGTAAGTTCTGTAGAGAAGAAAACTATAAATGGAAAAGAAGTTTATTATGTACAAATAAAATCACATCATAGTGTAGAACATCATTATGGATTTATTTCATCAAATCATTATTATGATATTGAATATAAAATTAATGATTCATTAGATGGTGATAGAGTAAACTTAGATAAATTCTTATGTTATTCTTCACTTGATAAAGTAATATCTTCAATTAAAACAAAATAAAAGAATAGTTTAACTATTCTTTTTTTGTATTCCTAGATAAAATAATATCATTGTAATACATGTAAATAGGTGATATATACCATTGTGATCTAAACCTATTGCTTCAATATTTGTTAGCATAAATACTCCACCTATTAATTGAAATAGTATTGCTTGAAAATAATAGTATTTATTTTTTAGATTATTTTTAAAAATAAAGTATATACTAATTAGTAGTACTAATAATACATAAATGGTAAAGGCTAAAATAAAATTAAATCCTGAATAAATAAATGTAATCATTAATATAGATAGTAATATAGATAATATTAATATATGTCTAATTTTATAATTTAAAAATAATACAAGTAATGTATTTATTGTTATTGTAAAGAATATTGAAAGTATTATCCAAAGTAATATATTCATTTGAATGGTCATTTCTATTCCATGAACAATAGCTCCAATAAAAGCATCAACACTCATTAGAAAGAAAAATAATTTCCATAGTTTTTCTTTCTTTTTAATTTTTATGAATCCATAGAAACTAATTAAAAATATAAATATATTTGTTATAGAAGTAGTTAATTCATAACCAACTGTTAAATGCATTTTAATCACCTTACATATTATATCATATAGTATAATAAATAAAAAAAATATGATACAATTAATATATGAAAGTAGAAGATAAACAAAATATTAACAAAGAAGTTTCTAATCTAGTAAATAATCTTTTTATGGGTAAAAAAATAACTAAAAAAGATGTTGAAAGAATTAAGAAAATGAAAAATAATAGGAGTACATATGAACTTGGAAGAAAAAGTAAATGAGCTTGAGACAAGAATAGCTAAATTAGAAAAAATAGAAAGAGATAGAAGAACAAGAAAAATTATAATGATTGTTGTTAAAATAGTTATATACTTGATGATAATAGGATCAATGCTTTTCTTGCTTTCAAAACTTAAAGTGTATTATGATCAAGTTACTAATCTTAAAGATACATTTAATTTAAATGGTAAATCTTTGGATAATTTTAATTTAAAAGATTATAATATTAGTGATTATTTTAATAGTTTATTTAATTAATAAGGAATAGTAATATGAGAATACTTAGTTTGTTTGACTGTCATTTAGATACTATTATAAAGTATTTACCTGAGATAAAATATCAAGGCTTTGATGCTATTCAAATAAGCCCTCTACAGAATACTAAGGATGATGCTTCTTCTGAGTGGTGGATGCTTTATCAACCAATTAATTTTAATTTGGGAAATAGGATAGGATCTTCTGATGATTTAAAGCATTTATGTGAAGAAGCAAGTAAATATGGTTTAATAATAATAGCTGATGCTGTTATTAATCATTTAGCTTCTTGTAATAATACTGGTAGTTTAGAAGTACATCATTCATGTGATAAGGAAATATTAGATAATTATGATAGTTTTAAAATTAAAAGAAATGTTGAAGATTGGCACGATCGTTATCAAGTTACTAATTATTGTATGAATCTTCCAGGATTAAATCCTAATAGTAGATTAGTACAAAAGAAAATAATTAATATGCTAAATGAATATTTAAGACTAGGAGTAAAAGGATTTAGATTTGATGCTGCTAAAAGTATAGCTCTTCCAGAAGAAGGATGTGATTTTTTCCCAAATATTACTTATGCACTTAATAGTTGGATTCCAATTATTTATGGTGAAGTTTTATTTGCAGATAAAGAATTAATATCTAAGTATGCAAGATATATGAAGGTTCTTACAAACAGCGATGCATATGATAATAATGATATAATTAAATTTATTGAAAATAAAGATAGTTATTTATCACGTGATTTGGGATGGACTAAAAATACTAGTATTTACGATATTAATGAATGGTATAGTAGAATGTGTCATGATTATCCAAATACATTATATTATGCTAGAAATTATTCAGATGATTGGAATTCATGGAGAAGTGATTATATAAGAAACTCTAATATGCAATTAAAATTAAAAAAATGATATAATAAAATTATGAATGAAGATATTGAGTTAATGCAAAAAAAATTTAATACATTTGAAGTTGATTGGATGGGTTCTATTATAAATGGTCCTTCTTGTTTAACTCGTCATCATATAATAAAAAAAGAGGATGGGGGAAGTAATGATATTAATAATTATGCGCTATTAACTGTAGAGTCGCATAGATTACTTCATTATTTAGAAGAAAATAATTATGTAGATTATGTTAATCTAAATAAAATGTTTTTAGAGTTAAATAAAAGTATGGCTCCTCCAACTATAGAGTATTATGATAATATAAAAAAAATAATTAAAAAGGTTAAAAAAATTATTAAAAATAAGAGAAGAGTGAGAAGAAAAAAATAAGTCATTTGACTTATTTTTTCTTTGGTTTTTTAACTTTTGCTCTTAATTTTTTAATTAATTTAGTATCTTTTAATTTTGTCTTTTTTATTGTTTTAGAATAAATATATTTTAAAACCTTTTGTGTCTTTTTTTCCTTTTGAGGTTCTTTAATATAGCGCACAAATAATTTTTTAGATTCTAGATGTGTTTTTAATAAGGCACGTTTCATTAAATCACTTTTCCACTTATACAATTCTAAATCTGTATAAGTTGTTTTATCAAAGAATTCTAAAGGCTGTTTTTTATTCTTTTCGCAATAATCAATAAAATCTTTTATTGTTTTTGTAAGTTCTTCTCTTGTTTTAACATAATCATCTTTATTTGGAGTACCTTTTTCAAAATCAAAATCTGGATAGCCATTTTTTAAGAATGATTCGTTTCTTGCATAATGTAGCCATTCTCTATAAGGTTCAAATCTATTTGGATCATTCATTTTAACTGATTGAATTACCATAACTGGAACTCCCATTGCAAGACATGGAAGAGCAACATGTAGTCTTTTTGTAACAACATATGCAGCATTTTGATATAGAGTTAAGTATTCTTCAACACGTTTAACTCTTTCTTCCCAAGTAGCACCAGCTATATTTTTTGTTATATGAGATACTTTTCTTATTTCAAATTTTCCTTTTGATAATTTAATTACTTTCTTTTCAACTTTTGGATTTAAATCAACTAGTACAATATATTTTCCTTTATCTTTAGTTTCCTTTTGTTTTGGAAGTGTTAGTGTAACACAACCTGAAAAGTAATTTGGAATATTCATACTATCAAATACACCACAAGTATAGTAATCTCTACATCCAACTTTGCCATATGATTTAAACCATTCACCACCAACACCACTATAATGTTCTGTTGTCATAGGAACAGCATAACTAGAAGATTCTTCTAATTTTTTTTCTCTATTAAAATGGTGAAATCCAACATTTAAGGGTACTATTTGTTTTGAAGGTGGCCAATTGTATTTATGCCACATAAACCAAGCTCCCATTATTAAAGCAACTGGATCTTTTCCATCTTTATATTTAAAAGCATCTAGATTTTCTCTATCACATATTACATCAACTCTTGGTAAGAATTGTGCTTCTGCGTATGATTGAATATCATCTCCAATATTTTCATTTTTTTCATTAACTAATAAACCATATTTGATCAAGTATATCACTCCTCATACAATTATTATATTTAATTTTTAATTATTTATCAAGAAATTATAAAATATGATATAATGAAATTCGAGGTTTTATTATGAAAAAATATAGTAATATTATAATAATAGTAAGTATTATACTTGCGATAATATTAGGGCTTTTTTTACCTAGCGTTATAGAAAATATTTCATTTATTGGAACAATATATATTAATTTATTAAAATTTATGATTTTTCCTATAATATCAACTACAATTATAATAACAATATATAATACAAAAAAGTCAAATAATAAATTGATTTTAAAAACAGTATTATTATTTTTAATAATGTTTGTATTATCATTTTTATTAACATCACTTATTGTTTATATAATTAATCCTGCAAGTAATTATAGTTATAATTTTATAGAGTGGAGTGGTAGTGTTACAAATATTGATTTTAAAGATGTATTAATTAATTTATTTCCATCAAATATTATTAGTGCAATTTCAAATAATTCATTATTTTCTATAATTATTATTTCTTGTTTAATTGGAAGTGTGGCTTCTAAAGTAGAAAATGGAGAATATGTAATAAAGGTAATAGATGGTTTTAAGAATATATCATATAAAATACTTGAATATATAATGTTTTTAACGCCACTAGCTATTATTTCTCTTTTAGGTAGTGCAATTAGTAATTATGGTAGTTTGATATTTGATATTGGCGGTAAATACATTTTAATTGCATATCTATGTAGTTTAATTGTAATGATGCTTGTAATGATATTACCTGTATGGATTATATGTAAGATAAATCCAATAACATATATTAAAAAAATATCAAAAGTATGGATTATCTCTATTACAACATGTTCATCTGTTGCAACTTTACCAACTACAATTAGAGTATGTAATAAAGATTTAGGAGTAAAAGAATCTATTACAAATATAACAGTGCCACTTGGCTGCACAATACATATGTGTGGTGGGGCAGTATCATTTGCACTTCTTGGAATTTTTTGTTCACAATTATTTGGAGTAGATATTACAATTACAAAATATATAATAATGATTATTAGTGCAACTTTAATTAATATGGCAGCTCCAGGAATACCAAATGGTGGAATAGTAATAGGAGCATCATTCTTATCTTTGCTTAATATACCATTATCATTTATTGGTTTTTATAGTAGTATTTATAAATTACTTGATATGTCTTATACTACATTAAATGTAACTGGTGATATAAGCGCTAATGTTATATTAAATAAATTAATAGCAAAAAAAAATTGTAAGTAAATACTTACAATTTTTTATTAAAGTGTTTGTTTTTTTTCAAGATTATTAAAGAATGTAGCAACTTCTTCTAGACTATCAAATACAAGTGTTCCATTTTTGATTAAGTCTTTTTTAATCTTAACCATGTTTTTACTTATATGTGATTCATATGTTTTACCATTTCTTTCATTTAGGATACAGCAAACAACTTTTCCTGGTCTTTTGCAACTATCCATAGCTACTTCAAATACTCCATAAACACCAATCATTTCTGGTGTTAATACGTAAAGAGTAAAATCATCATTTTCTTTATGATAGTCTTCTACTTTTTGTGCTTCTTCATTCCATTCTTCTACTACTGGATTAAAAGCGCTTATTTTTTCAGAATCTAGCATAGGAATTAATTCATCTCTCCAAGTTGATCCATTGCATGTACCACCTAAAAATACACTATACATATTACCCTCCTAGTATAATACTATTTTATATTGATAAAAAATTATTGTCAATTAAGTAGTATTATAATTTACCTCCTTTCATAACTATTTTTTTATGTAGAGGCACTAAAAAAACAAGACCTCTACATATGTAAAAGTCTTGTTCTTTAATCTATTAGCAGAAATATTATTATTCGTGATGGTGCTAATAGCTCATATAAATATATATGAGAACTACTCCCTTTTTACGAGTCCGTATTATAGCACAAAAATGCTAAAATGTCAACTTTATATTCTTTAATATTTAAGATTTAATATGATATAATGAAAATAGGTGATTAAATGAAAGATACTGCACTTAAAATAATAAATGATTTAAAAAAATATGATTCTCTTTATATAATAGGTCATAATAATATTGATGCTGATTCATTTTTTTCTAGTTATCTTTTATATAAAGTTTTAAGAAGCTTTGATATAAATGCATTTTTTAGTATATTAGATGATTTTCATATGTCAGAAGAAGAAAAAGAAATGATAAATGATTTTAAAATAGAAGATCCAATAATTGTAAAGAGAAGAGAAGCAAAAAATAAAACATTTATATTAGTAGATCATAATGATCCTATGCAGTCTCTTGGAAGTGAAAAATATAATATTGTTTTATCAATAGATCATCATTTAGAAAGAGGATTAGTTAAAAATACATATTCTATTGAATATACAAGTACTGGTTTATTTATATATGATTTATTTAAAAGTGTTTATGATTTTTCTAACTTAAAAGATTTAGTTGCTTTAACTGTTATGGCAGATTCTTGCTATTTAACAACATCTAGATATAAAGAAAGTGATAAAGTATTATTTAATGAATTAAATACATCATTAGATGTTATAAAGATGAGAGATAAATATTTTAAAACTATGGATTTTAGTTTAGATATGGATTATAACATTAAAATATCTCATAAGGTATATCATATAGAAGATATAGATATAAATAGGGTAATTGTTAAATGCTATAATAAAGATATAAAATATATTGATGATTATGTTAAAAGAAGTAATGAATTGTATACTAATAATATATTTATTTTAAATAATTTTGATGAAATGAAAACATATGTATATTTTAAAGGAAATTTAATAAAAGTATATGATTTAATAATAACTAGTAGTATGTTAATAACTAAAAAATTAATTGATGAAATTAGAGAACTATTGTAGTATAATAAAATTATATTTAGGAATTGTTGGAAAATGGGAATATCAAACTGGTGGATATACTTATACTTTTAATGAAGATGGTACAGGTAATTTTAATGGAAGCGAATTTACTTATACTGTAGATGGAGATAAGTTATCAATTATGTATACTGGAAATACTGTTCCATTTGAAACAACATTTACAATTGATGGAAATAAATTAGATATCAAAGATTCACTTGGAAATAGTACTATTTACAATAGAAAATAGAATAATTAAGAGGTTATGCCTCTTTTTATTTTTATAAAAAAAAGAAGAACATTATTTTCTTTCAACGGTTCTTCTTAATTCTACGATATCGCTATCGATTCTATCCAGCTTTCTTAATTGATCATAGATTCTTTCTAAAAGTCTTCTAACTTCTTTAGCTTCACAAAGCAAATCCCATAAGTATTGTTCTTTTGTATCCATAATAATCCCCCTTTTTAAGAAAGTGATTTTTATTCTAACATACTTAATTAGATAGTTCAAGTAAAAAATTCTTTTTTATTTTTTTAAAAATAGTATAATTAATTATATAAGGAGTGATAAATGAATAAGATTAAAAAATTGATTAATGAACGTGATATTAATCGAAGAGTAAAAGAAATATCAGAAACTTTATATGATGAATATAAAGATGAAGAAGTTGTATTTATTTGTACTCTTAAAGGAGCGGTATTCTTTGCATGTGATTTACTTAAAAAATATAAAGGTGATGTAAGAATAGAGTTTTTAAGAGTATCAAGTTATAGTGGAAAAGATTCAACTGGTAAAATTGAATTAAATTTATCAATATCAAAAGAAAATATTGAAAATAAAAATGTAATTATTTTAGAAGATATTGTTGATACAGGAACTACATTAAAATTTTTAAAAGAATATATTGGTGATATGAAACCAAAATCATTAATAATAGTTAGTTTATTAGATAAAAAAGAGAGAAGAAAAGTAGATATTGAAGCTGATATAGTTGGCTTTGAAATAGAGGATTTATTTGTAGTAGGTTATGGACTTGATTATGATCAAAAGTATCGTAATTTACCATATATAGGAGTTATAGAATGAAAAAAGTTTTTAGTTTATTATTAGTTTTATTATTCGTTTTTACATTAACTGGTTGTGGATGTTCAAGAAAAGAAAAGGAACCTGAACCACAAAAAGAAGAAGAACCTGCTTTAGCAGATGATGAATTACTATTTGATGGAATTCTTTATAAATTTAATAAAACGGAAAAACATTACGGAATTAGTTATAAAGTATCTGAAAATATGAGACTATGGGATTCTGGTAATGCATATAATTATTTTTCTGTTAAACATGAAAATGAAGTAGATGCTTTTATAATTAGAGTATTTTATTATAAGAATAAAAGTGTAGCATACGCTATTAAGAATACTACAGACAATGTTTATGAATCAAAAACAAGTGTAAAGTTGGATGGACGTAAATATACAAAGGTACATTTAAAAAATCCAGGCGGAGCTACAACATATTTATTTTATTATAAACATAAAAAGGATGTTTATGCTTATTGCTTTACATCATTAGAAGAAGTAGAAAGGCTTGAAAGTATTTTCTTAAAGTCAGTTAAATATAAATAATCTAATATAGTAAGAGAATTATAGTATTATATAATTCTTTTTTTATGTTATAATATAAAATATAGGAGATTAAGTATGGAAGAAGAGAAGAAAAGTAGAAAGGGTATTTTTATAATAATAATTTCTATACTATTAATAATTATATTATTCTTGATATGGTGGTTTTATAAATTTCAAGTTGTTGTAAAATACAATAATGGTTTAGAAGATTCTGTTCTTGAATTAAGATTTTTTGATAAAGTTGATATGTCTTTATTAAAAGAGAGATTATCAAAGAGTGGATATAATTTTAATGGTTTATATGAAACATATTATTTAAATAGTAATGAAATAGAAAAAATTAGGACTGATAGTGCACTTGAAAGTAATATATGTAAAAATGGATTTCAATTAGAAAGTGATGGTTTAAAATGTATTAGTATAGAAAAATTTGATTTTCCAAATACAAGAATAATGAAAGATACTATTATTGAAGTAAAATGGGATAAAAAATTAGAGAGTGAACCAACACCAATTCCAAGTAAAAAAGATACTGCTACAATATCACTTAGTGTTAGTAAGAAATGCGCTATTGGAAATGAGAATATAGTAGTAACTGCTAAAATAAAAGGTCATACAGAAGATGAAACAATTATATGGATATTGCCTGAATGTTATAAAGCAAGTAGAAAAGGAACTTCTATATATACTTTATCTAGGACAGATAGTTGTACTGATTTAAATGAAGCAACTACTAAAGTTACAGCGAAACTATTAAATGGAAAAAGTGATACTGTTAGATTTAATTATGAACCAAAATTAACAGTTAAGGTATATGATGATACATTCCCTGTAACAGAATCAAAGGGAGTATATAAATCTAATAAAACTAAAATAAATATAAATACAATAGCTGAATTTAAAACTAAGAAATCTTCTTCAATAAATAAAATTACTGATTATTCTATAACATTAAATGATAATGTTTCTGATAATGTGACAATAACAACTCCTTGTAAACAAACACAAGTAGTTAAGATAAGAACATATAAAGAAGAATAATAAAAAAGATTGGATTTTCCAATCTTTTTTTAAAAACCAGAACTTAAACTTGAACTTTTTAGTTTACTATTTATTGTTGATGTCATATCTAAATATGATTTAAATCTAGTATCACTAAATGTTTCATATGTAGTTACAATTCCTATATAATCTTTTATTTTTCTATTACCATTAACTGTATCAGTTTTAACATTAGATTCAACTACATAGAAACCATTATCATCCATAGCAACTATAATACCAACGTGTCCACTTTTATCACATTCTTTAACAATAGTAGCAACATCTCCAATATTACCACGACTACTTGAATTCATTTTATAAATTTTTGAATATCCCCAACTACATAATTGCTTAGAAGAACCAATACCAGAGCTCATTTTAAAGTTAGCTTGAGTGTATGCCCAAGAAACAAATCCTCCACAGTGAATTCCTTGATTAGTAAATCCAATTTGTTTATCATCAGATCTTACACTTTTTGCTCCCCAAGTATTTGGAACTCCAACAACTATATGGTCTCCTTTAGTATGACCATAAGGAATTCTAACTCTATATTTATTATATAATATTTGTGATAATGCAAGTGCTGCTGCTGCGGCACCATTTTTATTGCTACCACCAGCTATATATACACTTCTTGCTATTGCTTCATTAAATTCGGTTAATGAAGAACCTTTACTTAATAAGAATTCATCAATTGAAGTAGTTAACATACTTACACTATCATTGTGAAATGTAACTACAATATCTTTAGTTGAAACATTTATTTCTTTTTCTTTTATACCATTATTTGTTCTAATATATACATAATATTTACCAGGAAGTAGGTTAAAATCTATTTTATTTTTTGTTGATGGTATCCATCTACTATCACTACTAGTAAGCGTTTGTTTTGTATTTGAAAAGTAATAACCAGTTACACCAGTGTTTGAAAGTGTAATATAAGTACCAGTTTTACTATATTCATCGGTGTTAGTATTATTATCTCCATCATTTTGTCCCTCTGGATTAGTTGATTCATTACAATCTGGATTAGTTGATTGACTATCAACCCAAACATATGGATTTTTAGGATTTTGTGCATCTTGTACACATTCATCAAAGCTTATATTTACAGATGAAATTTGCATTATAACATTAACAAATGTTGGTATTAAAAATACAAGTATTGCAGCTATTATATTAGTAACAATTGCTTTTTTATAATTATCAAAATCTTCTTGATAGTAAACCACATGAACTAATTTTATCATTATACTTATTATTAGTAATATTGGAACAACAACTCTAATAATTGTAAGAACTGTATTAATAATTTTTACAATTTTAGCAACATCATTTCTTTCACATAATTTTATTCCTGGGATTAGTTCATAGTGACCAGGTATAACATTTTGCTTGCATGGGTTAGAACTAGTTGTTTTTTCTATTTTTAATTGTCCATCTCCAGTTGGAAATCTAAAACCATTTAAAGCATCTTGTGATATTTTATCAAAATTTTGAAGTGTTAAAACTGTAATAGCTCCATGTGGTCCCATATTTCCTTTACTATCAGGGAAAGATGAACCAACACGACTACCATATGAAATATTTGATAAATCATTTATTTTTACTCCAGCACTTGCATTATGAATGTACTTTCCATCTCCTAGATAAAGCATAATATGAGCTGATTTATTAGCTTCACTTTCACTAGCATAAGAACTACTAGAAAAGCCAACTACCGCTATTAAATCTCCTGGTTTAAGTTTACTTTTTAAATCAATTCTTTTTACAGCTTTTTGAATTGTTTCTCCTTGTTTTAACATGTATCTTTTAGAATCGTATAAAGAACTATGACTAGACCATCCATTAATACCATTTAAAGCAGGTCTTCCAGCTGTAGTTAATTCACCATTTGGTATTTTACCATTACTATCAGCTTGTATTTGAAAAGCATTATATATTACAAAACCTACAAATGCATTACAATCCATAGCATATTTATTATTCTTTGTTGTATATCCTAAAAATATCTTTTGTTGTTGTACTTCTTTTGGAGATACATAAACAATTTCATCTTTTTTATTTTCATAAAGATAATTAGCATAATTTGTTATGACACTTCTTGCTTCATCTTCAGTTAATGCCTTTGTTTTTAATGGTGTAATTGAAAATAATAATAAAAAAATAAGTAAATATATCTTTTTCATAAATCACCTACTATTAAATTATAACACAAATATGATATAATATAAAAGGAAATGGTGTGTATATGGAATATAATTTAGAATTAATAAACAAATATATTAATGGAGAAGATTTAGAGGGTTATAATGTAGATGAACTAGAAAATAATCCTATTTTTATGAAGCAAGTAATTGTTGCAAGTAATGATAAAAATATGTATAATCTTTGCTCAGAAAGTGTTAAGCAAAATTATGATTTTGTTAGTTTTTTGATTAATAAATATAGTAGTGATATAAAATTTATTGATGAAGTTGGTTCAAATTATATATATGCTAATCATAACCAAGCAGATTTAGCAAGTATTTGTGTTAAAATGAGTAAAATACTAGAAAAGAAAGACGAGTATTTATTTGCTAAATATAGAATAAAACTATTAGCAGTTTATATGACTGAAATACTTAGTATAGAACTATTAAGGGAAAATGGAACAGATCCTAGATTTGGATTAGGATTTATAATATTAGAAGAAATATTCAATTCTAGAGAAGATGCATTAGAGGAAATGACTGTACAATTTATTAATAGTCTGTTTGAAGATACTATACAAGATTTTGAAGAAATATTACATAAAGAATTTAATAATCCAAGTGAGATAGATAAAATTGGAATAGTAAAATATATGATTGATTTTTTAAGAAGATATGATGTTTTACTAGCAGACTATGTTTCTGTTCATAAAGGAGTATTAAAAGATTTTGAAGAGAGAATAAAACATATACAGAGAAGATGGAAATATTATGTTAATGAAGAAGAATCATATGATTATGAAGTTATGTTTGATAAAGTGCATGAATATATGCAAAAGCATTATATAGAATGTACTATGGAAGAAGATGAATTATATTATTATATTGGAAAAGAACTTGGTATTACTTCAAAAATAGCAATGTATCTTGGATATACTTTGGAAGATTATAATTTAAATAATAGTGAAAGAGATGAAAAAGCTTTTAGAAAGTCTTTAGAAAACTTAAAAAATAGAATTATTTATTCAAATGTTAAAAAAATAATAGTTGAAACTTTATTTGGGAATAAAGAAGAAGAAAACAATGAAGGAAAAGTAATAGAAGTTGATTTTTCAAAAACTAGAAAATAATTTGAATATGTTAAGGAGTAAAAATGAATAAAAAAAGGTTAATAATATTAATGGTTTTCTTAATAATAGTTATTGGTATTTTGTTATGCATTTATTTAATAGATTTTAATACATTTCCATTCGATATGAAATTAAATGGAGAAAGTATTACTAAAATTAATATTAATGATGAATATAAAGATGAGGGTGTTAAGGCCAAATTGTTATGGATGGATGTTAGTGATGAAGTAAAAGTTACAAGTAATGTAAATAGTGATGTTCCTGGTAATTATACGGTTAAGTATTCGTATAAGAAATCATTTATTAATAAAGAACTTGAAAGAGAAGTTATTGTAATAGACAATATTCCTCCAGAATTAAATTTAGCTAAAGAAAAAGTAACTATATACACTGATGGAACAATAAAAGTAGGGAAGATAACAGCAACTGATAATATAGATGGAGATCTTACTAAAAGTGTAGTTTATGATAAAAATATTAGTACTAAAAAAGCAGGAAAATATAAAATAGATGTTAGTGTTAAAGATTCAAGTGGCAATGAAACTGTTAAATCAATTACTGTTATTGTTAAAGACAAACCTGTTTATAATGGAAGTAATAATGCAAGAATAGATGTATTTATTAGTGAACAAAAATTATATTATTATGAAAATAACAAATTAATATTAACATCAGATGTTGTTACTGGTATAAAAAATGGTACACCTACGGGTCATTATAAAGTTTTGAGTAAAAAAGCAGATGTTTGGCTACAGGGTTCTGACTTTTTAGATCATGTAGATTATTGGATTGCATTTATTGGAAGATTATATGGAATTCATGATGCTTCATGGAGAGATAAATTTGGTGGTAATATTTATATAAAAGATGGATCTCATGGTTGTGTTAACATGCCAACTGATAATATGGAAAAATTATATAAAAGAGTAGAAATAGGTACTGCCGTAAATATTTATGATTAAAGAAAGTGGTTTATTATGGTAGAATTAGAAAGTAATTCAAATTATGCTTCCTATGAAAAAGATAAAAATGAATATAAAGCTGTTTTTACTATGGTTAATTTAGATGAGACAAGTGATTTTGTTAATAATGATGATCATGATTATTATCTATTGTATGAAGAAGCTTATTGTAATAATAATACTGTTTTTAATATTAATGCTATTGTTAATGAAAATGGAAACTAAATTAACTTTGTTTTTCAAACAAAGCTGTTTGAAAGAGTTATTAAAAGTGATGGAGTAGTTATTACTTCTGATATTATATTTTCAAAGGATAAAAACGTTTATTATTCAACATTAATGAATGATAAAATTGAGATAGAAGAATATTTTAAAATGAATCCCAGTTTTATAAGTGCTGATATGAAAAAATTTGATGATTCAAGTGATATGAATAATATATTATTAGAATTTATAGCAGTTAATAGGGAATTAAAAAATCAATTAAGGCTTAAAAAAAATATCTAATTAATTTTAGATATTTTTATTTGAATGAAGTATTATGTAGAACGGCTTTTGTTACTTTTTTTGGGACTTCTACAACTATAATATGTCCTCCCATAACAGTAGCGCCTATTCCAAATAAATCTATTGAATAATAAATATTAACTGTGTTTCCTTCAACATTTGAAGTATCATATATTGGTGCTTGAGAAGAATTATTAGATATCATATATGCAAGAGCTAAATTATTTTTTTCAAAATATACACCATTATATTTTGTTAATACATCTTTACTATTTATTCTATCTAAGAAATTGTTTAATTCTATTATATTTGTTACTACAACTGGATTAGTCATTCTTTCTATATAATTTGTATTAACTACATATCCAATTAAATCAGTAGTATTATTTACATCTTCTTTTTGATTCATTTTGTCTTTTATTTTTGGTATAAAAAATATTTCTAATCCTAATATAATTATCAATAATATTACAATAATAGCAATAATTATTTCTGTTCCCTTTTTCATACTTTACTTCCTTATTTATATAATTATATCATTAATATTGAATTCTTTCAATTATTGAATTTTATTCATTTTATAATTATAATTAAGGTGGAAAGTAGATTGTCATATAAGCTTAATAATATGGTTTAAGCGTTTCTACCAATTCACCATAAATGAATGGACTATGACATGATATGTTTTTCATCTTAGAATTTATAGTCTTACAGCATGATCGTAAGATTTTTTATTTTCCAGAAAGGAAAGGTTTGTTTTATGAAAAACAAAAAGAAAGATGCTTGTAAACTTGATAAATTCTTTGAACTTAGTGAAAGAAAGTCTTCTATTAGAATTGAAGTGTTTGCAGGTATAACAACATTTCTTGCAATGGCTTATATCTTGATAGTTAATCCAAATAATATCTTGTGGGGTGGTGTTAGTGATCCTAGATTTTCTAGTGTATTCATAGCTACTGCTATAGGAGCATTTATTGGAACACTTCTTATGGCTTTACTTGCTCGTATGCCTCTTGCTCAAGCACCAGGTATGGGATTAAATGCAATGATTGGTACAATCATTGGTGGTGCGATGGGATTTGCATATTCTTATTCAAATGCAATGGCAATTGTATTTATTAGTGGAATAATATTCTTGATGTTATCATTTATTCCATATGGTAAAAATAAAAAGACTGGTAAAATGTTATCTTTAAGAGAAAAAATATTTGAAGGAATACCTGTTTCTATTAGAACTAGTATTTCTGTAGGTATTGGTTTATTTATTGCTTTTATTGGTCTTCAGAATGCTCATATTATTACTGATAATCAATTTACACTTTTACAAATGGTTGATTTTAATAATTATGAATTATGGGCTAAAGGTGGTATAGCTTGTCATGCAATGGTATGTATATTTGGTTTACTTGTAATTGGAGTTTTATCTCATTATAAAGTAAAAGGTTCAGTTATAATAGGAATTATAGCTTCAACAATACTTGCTATTCCACTTGGAGTTGCTGATTTAAGCGTATTAAGTGGAAAGGTTCCAGGAATTAGTTGGAAATTCTGGGAGAATATTAGTGCTTTCTTTAGTGGAGATAATACTGTATTTTTATCAGTATTTAAAGGGGGATTTAATTTTCCAGAAGGATCAATTATGTCAGTTTTAATGTTAATAATTACATTTTCTATGATTGATATGTTTGATACCATGGGAACTGTAATTGGTTGCTGTTCAACTACAAATTTAATGGATGAAGATGAAAAACCAATTAATTATGATAAGATGATGTATGCTGATAGTATTGCAACTGTAGCTGGTAGTGTTTGTGGTACAAGTACTGTTACAACATTTGTTGAAAGTGGGACAGGAGTAAGTGTTGGTGGAAGAACTGGTCTTACAGCATTAGTTGTAGCAATTTTATTCTTGCTTTCAATATTCTTACTTCCAATATTTGCATTTATTCCTAGTGCATCAGCTGCATGTGCACTTATTTATGTAGGTGTAGTTATGATGAGTAATGTAATTAAAGTTGATTTTACAAATATAAAAAATGCTCTACCTGCATTTATGACAATAATAACTATGTTACTTGCATATTCAATTACTAAAGGAATAGGAATGGGTATTATTACTTATGTACTTGTAAATGGAATTATTTATTTAACAGATTTAATAAGTTATAAGTTGGGAAAAATTAAAGTAAAACCTAAAACAGATATATCAATAGTTACTTTAATAGTATTTATATTATTTATGATTTATTTCTTAGTTCCAACAGTTCTTTAATAATAATAAAAAAACGAGTTAACTCGTTTTTTATTATGCTGTAAATATTTCAGTTGAAGCTTTTTTAGTTCTATCTTTTGCCCATGTTCTAATTATATCTATTTTTTCTTTATTAGTTTTATAAATAGAAATAGAATTACTAAATGCTTTTATAATATTTTCATCATTTATTTGTTTGTTATCTGAAATTGAAGAGTAGGCAAGATCTCTTAGGGTTGATTCTATATCAGAAGAAGAATAATTTTCACTTAAATTTACTAAATTATTTAGTATTGTATCTTCTATATGATAATTAAAATATTTAGTTAAATATAGTGTAATTATTTCTTTTCTTTCATTTGAATTTGGCAAATCTATAAAGAATAATTCATCAAATCTACCTTTTCTTAATAGTTCTGGTGGAAGAGAAGATATATCGTTTGCTGTTGCTACTACAAATACATCTTTTTTTGATTCTTGTAGCCAAAATAGAAATTGGCCAATTAATCTTTGTGTAATTCCAGTTGAATCATTAACGCCAGATAGTCCTTTTTCTATTTCATCAATCCATAATATACAAGGACTAACATGTTCAGCTGTATCTAAAGCTTCTTTTAGTTGATTTTCACTTTGACCAACATATTTTCCTTGTATAGTTGAAAAATCTAATCTATAAAGTGGTCTTTTCCATTTAAGTGAAATGGCTTTTGCAGCAAGAGATTTTCCACATCCAGGAACACCTAATAGTAATATTCCTTTAGGAGGTTTAATGCCTCTTTTTTGCATTTCTTCTTTTTTATTTGAAGTAAGTAATTTTTCTTTTTCATTTAACCAACTTTTTAAAATATCTAGTCCACCAAAAGTTAGATTATTTTCAACAAATATTTTTTCTAATCCATTTATATTTGAGAATAATTTATCTTTGGCATATTTTAAATCAATTAAATCATTTTTAATAATTGAGCCTTTGGCTATTAATGTTGATAAAACATTTTTAATTTCTATGCTTGATAAACCAAGTAGAGTATTAGATGCATCTTTAACATCATCTTTATTCCATTCAATTAGAAGTGAATTTTGATATGGTTTTAATGTTTCAATAATTATATGGTATATTTCATTTAAGTCTGGAAGATCTAAATCTATTCTCATTCCTTGTCTTTGTAGAGTAGGCCAAATACTTGAAGATGTAATAGCTATAATAACTGAAGATTTGTTTTCAGCAAGTGTAGTTAAATCACATAAATATTTTGATGTTAAGCTTTCTATATCTAAATCTTCTGTATCACTTAAAATATATATTTTATTTACAGCTGTTTGAAGTTCATTTGATATATAATCAAGTGAAGATATAAATAATTTATCATTACTAAATGATTCACCTGTATTTAAGTTGCTAAATCCTTTAGACATAGAATGTATTTTCATACTAATATTGTTTTCAGAACTTATTTCTTTTAATAAATTAATTGCTCTAGTTTTTTCAATTGTATTTAGTACTATTAAAGGTATTCTAGCATTAATATATCTATTTAAAGTTTTCTTTGTATTTATATAATTCATTTTTCCTCCATTAATTTCAAATTATTAATAATAATTGCATATTCATTAGAAGTAATACCATTATAATGTTTTTTAATGATATCAATATAATCATTTGAATAATTATATATATCATTTTTTATATCAGTTATTAAACTATTATCAAAATATTTAACTTTTAATAATTTTAATGTATCAGCAATAACAGATTTTAAGTTATTTATTAATAGTGTTAATTCATTTGGTGATTTAATATCATATAGTTTATCATTTAAAAGATTTCTTTCGTTATTTAATTTTTTATAAATAACATTTATTATATGATCTGTTAATCTAATCATTACATTTTGTGGATAATCAAATTCATATTGATTAATCTTATTTATTACATCATCATTAATTCTTTTATTAGTAAGATTTTCTATATAAGTTACCCATTCATAATAAGTCATTTTCTATTCACCATCCTTACATTTTCAAATGGAGGTATTAAATCCCAATTAGGAGGGTTAATTTTATTTTCTTTTTTTTGTTTTTCATCAAATATATCTGTTGTATTTTTTATATAATTATTATTCTTTTTTATATTAATATTTCTATTATTAGTTTTTATATAATCATTGTGATTTAATGATTTTATCATAGTAATTATCTTATTCTTGTAAAATAATCCATCATTATAAATAAATTTAAAGTCTACTATTTCTGCTAGAATATTTAGAAGTATTTCTTTTTCTTCTTTTTTTCTTGATTCTTTAATATTTATTTTTTCCTTTTTCTTATCATAGTTATTTGAAAGACTATAAATAACCATTCCAATAGTTAAGGCTGTTATTATAAATGCTATTATTTCCATTTTCATATATACCATAACTAATGAAGAAATAATTCCAAATATAAGAGTAAATATCATTTTGATATCAAATAGTTTAATACTATCAATATTTATGGATTCTTCTCTGTCTATTTGATCATATAAAGATTCAATTAATTCTTTTTCATTTGAGCCATCTGTTGTATTAGAAGACCAGTTTTTAATATTGATTGTAATATTAATGTTTTCTAAATTATTTTCATTTAAATGATTATATGAAGAAAGTATTATATTTTTAAGAAGTGATAGTGATAATTTCTTTGTATTAATACTTGGTTTTAATTCATTACTTTGTAAAATAATATTAGATAGAACTGAATAAAAATCATTATTTTTCATATATGAAAATTCTGATAGTTTAAATTTTTGTTCTGCTTTAGAAGTATTACCATTTTCTTCTACTATGAATTTATTTTTAGCTATGTCTTTTCTTAAATCAAGTTCTCCACCTTCATAGTTATATATTAATAAATTTATTATTTTATCAGTTTGATCTTTTATTGATAATTCTGTTTCTTCTTTTTCATTTAGTAATTCATCAAAAAAGTAATAAATATTTTTTTGAGAAATATTAATATTTGTTAATCTATTAACATCATTATATTTATTTGTATAATTTTTTATATAATAATAATCATCATAGTTTTTATCTTCAAGTAAATATATTAAAAAGTCTATCCATCTATTTATTTGATCATTTTTATAATTGGACATCCCTGATAATTCAGTTGACCATAAAAGCATTTTATTTAAAAAGTATTCTTTTTCTTCTTCGTTAAATATTCCACTAGTAAGTGTGTCTATAATAGGAACAATTTTATTTTCTATTTTAGATGCATCTTGCATATCTAAATATCTTTTTAACCACATGAATGATGAAGAGTATCTATTGAATTTAATATTTATTAATGAAAAGAATAAGCTTGTTTTTTCATCATCTTTTTTAATAGCGTCTTTAAGTGCATTTATACTTTCTTCTTTATTATTTAACATCCATGCACATATAGCAACAAATGCGCTACTTAACCAATAATCTGGCGTATCGACTAGTGCTTTTTCTTTTAAAGTTTTAATACTATTTAAATCAATAGATCCGACTTCTATTGCTTGGAATAAACCACCAATTTGTCTTCTAACTTTATCATAATGTCCATATTTTTTATTTATTTCATCTTGAGCTAAGCTGATTGATTGCTTAGCATTTGTTAAAATTGTTGTTTCTCTTATTTCGCTAATTAATTCTTTTATACTTGTATTTATAGTTTTTATTTCTTCATTAACTTTGTTAACTTTTTCATTTACATCTTCAACTCTTATATCAACATCATTTATATTATTAGCAAGATAGTTGAGATTTCTTTCCAAAGTGTTTAAATTAGCTTCTCTAATTACATAAGCTCTATCATCACTATTCATAGCCAAACTCCTATTATATAAATATTATATCATAAAAAAATAGTTAATAATAACTATTTTTATTTTCCAAAATAACCATTAAATGCTTCTTTTGATTCTGTAACTACTAAATAAGCTTTTGGATCAACATCTTTGACAATTTTTTCTAATGTTTTTAATTTATTGCCTTCAATTTGAGAATAAATAATATATGATTCACTTTTACTATTTAATCCCATACCTTTAATAATAGTTCCACCAATTTGATTATTTATTAATACTTCACTTACTTTTTCATTTTCACTCGTTACGATTGAAACTGTAATAAGTGTTTTAATCGTTTTTGATGAAAAAATTGTTCCAAGAAGTATACCACATGCATATCCTCCTGCATAGAATAGGGGAATTAGAATTGAAGAATTCTCTGTAACAAGTGCTTCTCTAACTATTATAAACCAAATAAATACATCTATAAATCCAATTATTGCAGCAGTAATTCTTTTGTTTTTTACTATATACATTGTAACCATAGTAGCAAGAGTTACATCTATTAAACGACCAAAAAATATTTTTAAACATAATATAAATAATTCCATATTTATCTCTCCTTATCATCCAAATGATTATAAATTAAATCATAAAAAAAAACAATATGTTTTTTGTATATTGTCTTTTTTATTTGAATAGTAATCTTCCTACGCCTATAACAACACAAGCGCCAACTACTGATACTAAAATATTTCTAACAATTCCTGAGCCAGAAATACCAATAAGTCCAAGTAAGAAAGAACCTACAACACCACCAATAATACCCATTATGATGTTTCTTAAAAGGCCTCCCTTAGAACCCATTATAAGACTTGCAAGAAAACCTGCTACTGCACCAATAGCAACAGAAATTAGAATACTAACTAACATATTTCTTTTCCTCCTTTAATATTATATAAAAAAAATAAATTTTTATCAAATATTTAATTTTAATTATTTTTATGATATATTTATATTAGCACGATAGCGGAGGCACTATGGCTAATAATTCAATGACTAATATTAGAATGGGTGAAGAAGAAAGAATTATAATGGATATTAATTCTAGTTTTTCTAGTGGTAATAAAGTCCCTTATTTAATTTCTCACCCTGGAGTAGGAAAAACTACTTTAGTTAAAAAAGTGAATCCAAATTATTTAATATGTAATGTTTCATCTTTTGATATAAATGATTTAATTGGAACTGATACAGAAAAACCAATTTGGTATAGTGAACTTTTATTATTAGCAGGTAAGTGTAAAGATGGAAAATGTTTATTAATATTTGATGATTTTGATAGAATTAATCCTAATATACAAAAATATGTTTTTGGATTAACAGAAGAGGAAAGAAAAATATCATCATTTGTTATTCCAAAAAATGTTGATGTATTATTATGTGGTGATTCAGAAGAGTATTCTGATTCAGATTTTATTATGGATTTTAAACTTAATTCTAGATTAAAAAAGATTGAAATGAAACCTAATATTTCTGAATGGCTTTATTGGGCAAATAAAAATAAAATTCATAAAACTATTAAAGCTTTTTTAAATGAATATCCAAGTGAATTAGTTAAAGATGTAAAAGATAAAAGTGGTAAATTTGATCTTAATAAGAGTTTAACTCCTAAATCTTGGGCACAAAGAATTAGTACTGAATTATATATAGCTGAAGCTTTAGGTCTTCAAATAAAACTTGATAATTATATGGATGAAAAAAGTATAGTCAAATTTATGAATTATTATAAAAAGTATTCTGATTATAGAATAAATGATATTATTAATGGAAAAGTAGTAGATGTAAATAGATTTACGTATACAGATAATGAGTTATCATTTATAGTAAATGCTTTAATAGCGAGTGTTTATTCTTCATCTGAATTAGAAAATGCATTAATATTTTTAAAAAGTATAGGTCATAGTGAATATAAGGAACTATTTATTTCTTTATGGGTAAGTATAAATAGAAACAAGGAAGAATTATTGAGAATAAAGGATGTAATAGTATCAATATCAAAAAGAGGTGTTAATATTGGAAGATAGAACTAAAATATTAATTAAACTTAATGATCCTATCTTTTTGGATAAAGATAAAATAGAGGGATTATTTAATATAACAAATAGTATTAAAATAAATGCAAATATTAGTGATGAAGAATTAAACAATATTGATTGGTTTAAAACTATTAATAAAAGATATATTGTTATTGATATGGATGAATCAGAGGAAAAGGATCAAAGGAGATTTTTAAGTATTATTAAAGATAAGAAATATAAATCATTTTGTTTTGATAATATAAAAGTAATTATTACTTCATCAAGTGTTTCTAATGTTTGTAATGAAGTATTAAGATTATTATTAATAAACTAGGGGGATATTATGGATAAAGTAAATGTTTTGTATGAAGATAAAAAGAAAGAAATCTATTCTTATTATTTAGGTTATAGTGGAATAAATAATGAAAATATTATTGAAATAAATGATTTAATAATTGATAAAAAAATTAGAAAAGAAGAACTTGATAATGAATTATTAGAGTTTTATATTACTGTTTCTATGTGTTTATTTATGGTAGAAAATGATTTATATGATGAATATTTTTTTAAAACATATATTGAATTATTAGATGAGTATAGAAGTGGTAAATTTGATAACTACTTTAAAGATATTATAAGTGATAAACAAAATCTTGAAAGCGATATAGATAATATTAGTGATTATTTAAAAAAAGAAGAAATAAAAGCCATGTATTATGATAATGTATCTGATATTTATAATAGTGAATTTGAGAAATTTGAAAACATGGTTGATAAAATGGATGAATAAAAAAGATATCTTAGGATATCTTTTAAATTGCCATTAAGATGTATTTTAGCATAAATAGAAATGAGAATATATAAACTATTATTGATACATCTTTAAAATGTTTTGTATAAATTGATATTATTGAATAGAATATAAATCCAAATTCAATACCAGTTGATATTGAATAACTAAGGGGCATCATTATAATTGTAAAGAATGCTGGTATAGCAATTTGTAATTTTTTGAAATCTATTTTAGTTATACTTTCTATCATTGATACACCAATTAAAATTAATACTGGGGCTACTGCAACCATAGGCACACATTCTATAATTGGATATAATAGAATTGAAAGAAGGAAGAATAAAGATATAAATATTGATGTAAGGCCTGTTCTTCCACCTGCTTCTATACCAGCAGTACTTTCTAAGTATGTTGTAACGCTACTTGTACCAAGTAATGCACCAACTATACTTCCTGCTGAATCAGCAACCATTGCACGTTCTAAATTTTTTGGCATATTGCCATCTTCATCAATTTTAAATATTCCTGCTTTTTTACCTGTTCCAATAAATATACCAATTGTATCAAACAAATCAGATATAGCAATTGTAAATATAGTTATTAATAAGACAAATATTCCGGTTTTAGCATTTAATAGCCCTGTAAAATCAAGTTTTAAAAATGTAGGGGATAAGCTAGGTATTAATTTAAAATTTGTGAAATTAGGTAGTTTAGTAACACCAAGTGGAATACCAATTATTGTTGAAAAAATAATTCCTTTTAAATATGCTGCTTTTTTCTTTTTAACTAATAATATAGATGTAAATACTAATCCTAGAAATGCAACTAGTACACTAGGAGTAGCAATATTAGCAAGTTTTGGTACAACATCACGGGCTAGTCCATTTGTTACACCAGAAGAAGAAAATTCAATTATACCAGCATTTATTAGTCCAACATATGTTATAAATAATCCAATACCAACACCAATTGCATCTTGTAAGAATGTTGGAATAGCAGCTATTATTTTTTTTCTAAGACTAGTAACAGTAATTAATAAATTTATACATCCGCATATTAAAACTATTGCAAGAGCTTGTTGCCAAGTATAATTAAGTGAAGCACAAATAGTGTATGTAAATAAGCTACCAAGACCAATACCAGCACTTGATGCATATGGAACATTTGCATATAAACCCAAAAATAATGTGGCTATTATAGTGGTTATAATAGTAGCTGTGAATACTGCTTCATAGCTCATACCTGTTTGACTTAAAACACTTGGATTTAAAAATATAATATAGCTCATAGCAATAAAAGTAGTAAGACCTGCTATAAACTCAGTTTTTACATTTGTTTTCTTTTCTTTTAATTTAAAAAACTTTTCTATCATATGAACCCCTTCTACGATAGAAATATTATAACATATGATTTTTATATTTAAAAGTTTACAATTATTGTGTATAATTAATTATAGTAATGGAGGTATTATATGTTTTGTAGAAATTGTGGAAAAAAACTTGAGAGTGATGCTAAGTTTTGTGATGAATGTGGAACAAAAGTAATAAATGAAGAAGTAAAAAAGAAAACTAAAAAAGAATCATCTGAAAAGGAAACTACTAATATAAGTGTGAGTGAGGTGCCTATTTCACGTAGTAAGGGTACAGCATCTTTAGTACTTGGTATTCTTTCTTTATTTATAGGAATAATATTTATTCCAATTCCAATAGTTGGTTTAATTCTTGGAATTATTCAAAAGAAAAAAGATGGAGTAGCAATAGCAGGTATTATTATCAATGCATTTTCTCTTGTTGGAATAATATTATTATGGATTATTATGATATTTGGATTTTTTATTTATCGTGATGAAGTAAACTATAATTCTAGACAAGAAATAGATGGAAGTAGTAACGTTATTATAAATGGTGAAAATGAATTAAATAGTATAGATGAATGGGTGGAATAAAAAATGAATTGTAAAAACTGTGGTAATAAATTAGTAGAAGGATCAAAGTATTGTTCTGTATGTGGGAGTAAAGTTACAAAAGCATTAGAGGAAAAAGCAAATACAACTGCTTCTTCTAAGGGACAAGCAATAGCATCTTTAGTAATTGGTATTGTATCTATATTTTTTGGCTCTCTTTTTATGGCACTTCCAATACTTGGATTAATACTTGGAGTTACATATAAAGAAAAATGTAGTGAAAAAACAGCAGGTATTATCTTAAATATAATTGGATTAGTTTTTTCTATATTATCTTTAATAGCAACATTATTTTTTAGTTTTTTCATAACTTCAGGTGTATTTGAAAATATAATTGATAAAATTGATTTTAATGAGATTCATTTTAATATAGAAGATAATTGGGATGAATATTCTAACTATGTTGATTATAATAATCTTGATTTAACAGAAAATATTGAAGGTATTTGGAGAGAATTATCTGATTCAAATGGATATTTAATGTTTAGTGAAGATGAATATTATTTTTACAAAGATATGGATAATAAAGAAGAGGAATATATAACTGGTAAATATAGAGTTTTATCTCAAGAGGAAATGTTTGGAAGATATGAAGCAGTTAGTAGAATATTTAGTAAAATAATATCTAAAATAGAAACAATTGATGTTAAAATTATTGAAATTGAAAGTAAAGAAACATACAAAAATGGTATAAAAGTATCAGATGAACAGTTAGATGAAGAAGATAGTAAAATATTTGCTTATATATGTAATCATGATGGAGTAGTTGAATTAGTACTTGATGAATTTGAAGATGAAGAATTACATTTTTATAAAGTTAAAGAGTAATGAATAATTACTCTTTTTTTGTGCATCATATCATTAGGAGGATTAATATGACACAAAAAGAATTATTATATTTAGAAGATGCAATTAAGCATGAAGAAAATACTATTAATATAGTTAGTATAATGATAGAAAATGGTCTTGATAAAGATTTCATTTCTTTTAGTGAAAAAGAGTTAAAAAAACATGAAGGTATATTAGAAAAATTAAATAATTTAATGGAGGAAAAGGCAAATGAATGATGAAATATTAATGAATAATTATTTAATGATACTAAAAAGTAGTGTGGAAGTATATATACATGGTACACTTGAAAGTTCAAATGATAGTGTTAGAAGTGTACTTAAAAGTTCATTAGATGAAACACTAAAATGTCAAGAAAGGACATATAATAAAATGGTTGAAAATGAGTGGTATTATATAGATAATATAAGCCCTGAGGTAATTAGAAATAAGTTAGATAGTATAAATCAAAACTAAAAATGTTTTGATTTTTTTTACAAAAAATGTACAATAATATTGATTTTTTGATTTTTCTCATTTATAATTGTAATATACATTATAGGATAAGTTCCTTTTGTATGTTTGCTACTAGTCATTGGAGGAAGTGTTATGGGTAATAAAGATGTAGTAGTTAAAGCTGATAGGGTAAGAGGATGGAAAAAATTAGGTAAATTTGTTAAACTTGCTATTTTCTTATTATTGCTTTTACTAATAATTATCTATATTGTACTTAAAGTTCTATTCAATGATGGAAGTTTTATTGTTTCGCTTCAGGATAATAAAATGCTGTATAGTGGACTTGCGATGTATGAGACATTAAATGATCCTACACCGAAAAGAAAACTTAAAGCAGATGATGTCCAATTTTTAGATAATATATCTATTAAATGGCTTCCTGATGATATTACTGAATATGAAGGTTCACATAATGGAAAGAATTATATTGCATATTCATTCTATATGGAAAATACTAGTTCAGCTGTGATTAATTACTGGTATAAGATAGTAATGGATGATGTAATACTAAATGCTGATGAAGCACTTAGAATTATGATTTATATGAACAATGACAAAACAGTTTATGCTAAAGGAAATAGTATTGATGGTGAAGCTGAGCCTGGTACTACTAAATTTAGAGATGATGAAGATGGAACAATAATATTAGAACCTAGAAGAGATATGCAATCAGGCGATCGAGATAAAATAACGGTTGTCATTTGGATTGAAGGAGACGATCCGGAATGTACGAATGCTCTTATTGGCGGGCATGCAAGATTACACATGACGCTAACTGAAGAACATACAGAAGAAACTATGAAAGAATTGGAGTGATTTAGTTGACAAATAATAAGAAAGAAAGAAAAAATAAGAAATTAAAATCATTGGTACTATTACTATTTTTAACAATAGTATTGTTATCAACATCAACTTATGCATGGTTTACAGCTAATAGAACTGTTTCAATTGAAGCAATCGATATTAGTGTAGCAGCATCAAGTGGTTTGCAAATTTCAACAAATGCAAAGGACTGGAAAACATTAATAACTAATGATGATATTATTAATGTAACAGATTATACAAATGCAGTTAACCAAGTACCAAATGTACTTGCACCAGTATCAACTGTAGGAACTGTAAGTAATGGAAAAATTGTGTTCTTTGATGGAGCTGTTGAAGGTGATGATGATAATGGCGGAGCTATGTCATTAACTACATCTGCAACACATGCAGAGGTACATGAAAGTGGAGATAACACAGTAGGACACTTTGTTGCATTTGATATATTCCTAAAAACAGAAGATAATAATGTACCAATTTATCTAACAAATGGATCTGGTGTAAAAGTAACAGAAGGTGAAGCTGATAAAGGTTTACAATATGCTGCTAGATATGGATTTGTTATTGAAGGAAATGTAGCTAGTACTGCATCTCATACAAGTGCACAAGCTTTAGCAACTGGCACATCTTCAATTATTGTTGAACCAAACTATGATGCACACACTATTAATGGTGTTAATAATGCATTAACATATTATGATAAAAACGATGTACAAGAACTTTCAAGTGGAGCGACTTATGTTCCATATGTAGGAGTTAAAGCTGCTATTGCAACTCCAATTGTATTAAATAGAACAAACGCATGGAATACATATGATACAAGTAAGTTCGGTCCTATTACTAATTTAATGAGAACAAATGTAGCTTATAGTGATGGCGGAGCTGGTTATGTTGCATATGATGCTTCAAATACACAATCTGCTCACTTATTACAAGTATTTACATTAAGAAGTGGAATTACTAAAATTAGAGTTTATATGTGGGTTGAAGGACAAGATATTGACTGTGAAAACGCAGCATCTGGAGCATTCATTTCATATAAAATAGGATTCACACTAGATGATGATGTATAGTAATTAAAAAAGCATTAAAAAATGCTTTTTTTTTGACGTAAAATGTTGTTTACTTTTGGGGTTTATGGTATAATTTTATCATAGAATGGAGAAGTAGGTAGTAGTATGCTTAAGACGTTATTTTATAAAGCAAAAACTAAACTTAAAAATAGAAGACTTCTAGTAAGTATATTACTATTATTTTTTGCTGCAAATTTGTTTGCAATTTTTACTACTTTTAGTGAAAAAACCACTTCTACAATATGGGATGGAAAGATAGCTAAAAAGTTTAGTTCAGGAGATGGTTCATCAAGTAAACCATACATTATAAAAAATGGTAGTGAACTTGCTTATTTTTTTACTCTTATAAATTCAGATGAAAATGGTGAATATTTTAATAAATATTATGAATTAAAAAATAATATAAATATGGATGGAAGAGATTTTTCTTTCTCTAAATTAGATAAAACTTTTAGTGGGTCATTTAATGGAAATGGTTATACAATATTCAATTTTACTTTAGATGAATTTTATGTAAATGAAGAAGAAAATGAAGCATCATTTAATCTGTTTGATTCATTATATAGTGCAACATTTAAAAATTTAAATATAAGCGATGTAACTTTTAATGTTGATAAAAGTAAATTAATTATCAAAAAAGCAATTGAAGAAGACAATACTGCTGAAACAGATGAAGATGTTGAAGAAGAAAAAGAAATAAAAGAAGAAACTAAGGAAACAGAAGATGATAAAAAAGAAACAAAAGAAGAAGTAAAAGAAGAAACTAAGGAAGAGACTAAAGAAAGTAATAGTGTAGAAGAAGAAAAGAAAGAAGATAATAATACTCAAGAAGAAAAGAAGACTGAAGAAGAAAGTACTCCTAATGTTGAGGGTATGATTTCTAAAAAGAAATATGATGTTTTACTTATCAATGAAGAATTAAATGAAGATGAATCAAAAACTGAGGTTGAAGAAAAAACTGATGATTCTTCAAAAACAGAAGATGATCAAAAAGAAACAGATAAAACACAAGCAGATGAACCTAAAGATGTTGTAGTAAGTGAAGAAGAAACTAAAGAAGAAACAGTAGATGAAGAAACTAATACAGATGAAGAAAAAACTGATGATAAAACTATTACTATAAAATTAGAAAATGTTAATGTGAGTTTATTTAAAAATGTTAAACAAAGTAAAATATCAAATATTAGTATTAATAATATTCAAATTAAATATAAGGGTGATAAAAAATCATTAACTTCATCATTATTTGTGTTAAATGATATTGAAAATAATAAATTTGAAAATATCAATATTACAGGAGAAAGTAATGTTAGTACTACTGCTATATTAATTAACAATTATAATAATGCTAAGATTGAAAACGTTATGTATAATATTGATAAATTAATACTAATTAAAGGCTATAAAGCTGTTAATACTACTATTTTTAGATATAAAATTGAAAATGGAAAATTAAGTTTTTATAATAATTATCCAGTTAAATCAGTTATTGAATTATTTAATAAAAAATCTAGTTTGAACTGGGTAATGGCTAATAATAAATTTAGAATTCAAAATGCTGGTAGTAATGGTGGTAAAAAGTTAGCAAGAAGTATTAATAAGACAGCACCATCAAGTCATGATAGTGGAATTAATGGTACAACAGTATATGTTAATGATTATAGTAGTGATATGAATTACTATGAAGGATTAAATTATACTTATAATACTAATGGAAAAACACCAACAACAGAAAATAAAAATATTTATACTTCTGATAATTTAGTTTATACACAAATTAATTATTTTGGTACAGATAAAGAAGGAAATAATACTGGATATTTAACAGTAGATAAAACTGAAAATAAAATGACTTATTATAAAGTATATCCAGTTAATGATAATGGTACTAGTAGTAATAAAAATGATGATTATATTAAATTTGAATTAATTGATAATCCATTTGCATCAAGACCAACTGGAAAAACATTTTATGGATGGATTAGTGATTATCCTGATGCTGAGATTAGTTTAGATTTAACAGATTATGTTAGATATATAAAAGTACCTGTTACATATACAGGAGATAGTGCTAATAACGTTGAAATAGATGTTTATGCAGAATGGGGAAATGGAAAACAAGCAACATTTACTGGAAACTGGGGAAATGCAATTGGAAATTTAGAAAGTAAAACATATCATCCTATTAGTAGTGTTAGTTATGAAAGAGATGATGTAAGAAATTATTATACTTTAGAAACTACTAGAAATAGTTATCCAACTGGGGCAGTAGATGCATCTGGTAATACTTTAACTGGAGCTTGTAGCAATTGCCCATATTATATACATCCATCAACTAATAATTATAATGCTCAAATAACATATTATAGTTTATTATATGATGATGTAAATAATGTTTATTATATGGATGCAACTGGTGTTCCAAATATTATGATTTATACTTCTGAAATACCAGTTGGTTCTTCAATAGCAGGATATTATAGAAAAGTAACTATTCCATACGATGCTAGTTTAGTTGGATATTATGATAATACTGGAAAAATACTAACTAGTGGAAGTTGTAATTCAAGTGGTGGATGTAGTAATTATTATGAATTAATTCAATATTATGATTCGAATAGTGATCCTGAAGTTGTAGTTGAGGGAACAATTTATTATTACTTTACTACTAGAGATACAAATATTTTACTTATGGGAGCAACTAATACAAATGGTACTCTTTGGACAAGTGCTAATGTTAATAATAAACCATTTACATTAACAGCAATTAGTGGATCAACAAATAACTATACAAGATATTATTTGAGATTTGGTTCTAACAATTTAACAGTTTATGAAGATTTAAGAATTGAAAATATAAGAACTTATTCAAATGTTGCAAACAATTATGAATCTGATTCGTGGTATTCAAGAGGTACTAATACTGCTATACAATATGGTGGAATATTTGGTAATTTTCATAATCTTAAGATAGGACAAAATGTTAACCCAACAGCAACTAACAGATTTACCTTTAGTTTTGCAGTTGGTGGGGCAAATACTTCAGTTGGTGGAACAGGTAATATTAAAAAGTATAGAGTAATTATTGAAACGGGAAATTATGATGTAATTGGTATATCTACTGGAAAAGATCAATATAATACAAATAGTGCTTATATTGATGGAACTGGTATATATGGTTGCGATTATGATAGAGTTAGTGAAGGAGATAAGTCAAATGTTGCAAATACACTAACAAGTGCAGCAAATAGAGCAAAACTATCAGTAAAACATACAGGTGCTGGATCTTGGAGTGGATATATTTATGGTAGCGGTACTACGGATATTATGCTTCATACAATAATTAAGAGTGGACAACTTGGATATAGCAAATATAGTTATGCTACTGGAGTTTATACTGGAGGACTAAATTCAGGTAAACAATATGCTGCAAGAGAATCAATACTTGAAGGTGGTTATGTATATAATTTAATTGGAGGACCACTTACAATTTACGATAATAAAGAATACAATTCTGATTATATTTATGTTAAAGGTGGAATTGTAGATGTTGTAGTAGGTGGAGCCGGAGCATCAGAAACATATGGTAATAGAATAATTAGTATTACTGATGGAAAAGTTAATTGGGCAGTATTTGGTGGATCTAATGGTGTTACTGGTAGTGATACTGGTAGTTACCTTGGAACACTTTATGGAGAAACTTATGTATATATAGGCGGTAATGCTGTAATAGGTGATCCATCATTGATTTCTGATACTAATACTGAAACTATATCAATAGTTGAAGCTGGAAGTGTGTTTGGAGCAGGAAATGGAAATTCTAGTTCAGTTGGTGTTGGTTCTGTTACAAATTCAACTGTAATAATTGATGCAGATGCAATAATTAATAAAAATGTATATGGTGGTGGAAATTATGGAGCTACTGGATACAACAATGAATCTGCAGGTACTTGTGTGTCAACTATAAAAATAAAAGGTGGAACTATCAATGGAAGTGTTTATGGAGCTGCTAATAATAATGGTGGTGGAAACTATTCACATAATGGTAGTAACATAAGTGTAACTGTTAGTAGTAATGATGTTCAATCATATCGTAATAGAGGATATACATGTACAGGAAACTGGGGTAGTTATACTTGTACAAAACGTATAGTTTATTATGATGTTAATAATAATATAAATATTACAATGGAAGATGGTACTGTTAATGGAAGTGTTTACGGAGGCTCTAGAAATAAAGGAAGAGAATACGGAAATACTAACGTAAAAATATATGGTGGTACTGTTGGAACAGATGTATATGGTGGTGGAGAAGGAGGTTATTCTTCTAACACAAATTATGGTACATTTGTTAGCGGTAATGTAAATATAGAAATAGGCAATAGTACTGCTGGGCCTACAATAAGCGGAAATGTTTATGGTGGAAGTGCCTATGGTACTGTTAATGAAACAGGAAGAAATAATACACATAATACTAATACAGTAACAGTAACAGTTAATAATGGAAATGTTATTGGTTCTGTATTTGGTGGAGCTAAAGGTAGTACTACTTATACACCAAATATTAATGGTGATATTACAGTAAATGTTAATGGTGGAACAATTAATAGTGTATATGGTGGATTTGATCAATCAGGAAAACCTATTGGTGATGATGAAGTAAATATTACAGCTGGAACAATAGTTAATGTTTATGGAGGAGGAAACAAAACATCTATAGACGAAACTAATGTTAATGTAAGTGGTGGAACTATTACTACTATGTTTGGTGGTTCAAATCAATTAGGTGATGTAATAGATACACATATTGATATAACTGGTGGTAGCATAGGAACTGTTTATGGTGGTAATAATGAAGGTGGAACTTGTACGAACACTGAAATTACTATGAGTGGTGGAAGTGTTACAACTGCTATGTTTGGTGGAGGTAACTTAGTTGATTCAACAACAACAAGTATAGAAATAACTGAAACAGCTAATACAATACCTGCTATATATGGTGGAGGTAATGAAGCCGGAGCTACAACAACAAATGTATTAATAAATGGAAATAATGCTAGTGCAACAAAAGTATTTGGTGGATCTGACCAGTCAGGAGATGTTACTACAAGTAATGTTACATTAACTAATGGAACTGTTGGTACTTTATATGGTGGTAATAACGAAGGTGGTACAACAACTACAAGTAATGTTACTGTTAATGGTGGTAGTGCTACAACATTATTTGGTGGAGGAAACGAAGCTGAAACGGGTAATACTAATGTTACATTTAATGGTGGAAGCGTTACTACTGCATTTGGTGGAGGAAACAAAGCTGGTGCTACTACAACAACAATCACTTCAACAAATGTAAATGCTAGTGTTACAACATTATATGGTGGATCAAATCAAACAGGAGATGTTGATTCATCAAGTATTACAATAACTAATGGTAATATTGGAACAATATATGGTGGTAACAATGAAGGTGGAGAGACTACCGATACAAGTATCACAGTAAGTAATGGAACAATTGGAACTATATTTGGTGGAGGAAACGAAGCTGATACTGTTACAACGCAAATTAGTGTTACAGGTGGGTCTGTTACAAGTGTATTTGGTGGAGGAAATCAAGCAGGAGCTACAACAACAGATATAACAATTGGTACTTCTGGAGGAAGTGGTATTATTGTTGGAAGTGTATATGGTGGATCTAACCAAGCTGGTGATGTAACTACTGCAACTATAGAAGTTAATGCTGGAACAATAACTAACCTTTATGGTGGTAATAATGAAGGTGGTACAACATCTGCTACTCATGTTACAGTAAATGGATCAACAATAACTAATTTGTATGGTGGAGGAAACGAAGCTAATACAGGTAGTACAGAAGTTCTTGTAAATGGTGGTAGCCTTACTAATGTATATGGTGGAGGAAATGCCGCTAATGTTACTGGAAATACATCACTAACTCTTCTTGGAGGAAGCATTCCTCATAACCTATATGGTGGAGGAAATGAAGGAGAAGTTGGAGGCAACACAAATGTACTTATCCATAACGCTACAATTGGTGGAAGTGCCTATGCAGGAGGAAATGGTTCAACTGCTACAGTACAAGGAAATACATCAATTACAGTAAGTGGAACAACAACTGTAGGAACAAGTAGTTGTACAATTTTAAGTACATGCTCAGTATTTGGTGGAGGAAATGCCGCAACTACTGGTAATGAAATTTCAAACAATTCAACAGCTACTGTTAGTATTAGTGGAGCTACAGTTTATGGAAATGTCTATGGTGGAGCAAATACTTCTAAAGTATTTGGTCAAACTTATGTAAATATCGGAGATGATGTTACACTTGGAACAAATATCCAAAAAGGTACAGTACTTATTAAAGGTACAGTATTCGGTGGAGGTGAAGCTAATGCAAGTGGTAGTGATGACTACGACTGGACATTCGTTAGTGTTACAGATGGAACAAGTGTTAATATAAATGGAAATGGATATGCTAATTTTGATATTAATGGTTCTATATTTGGTAGTGGTAATGCATCTACTACATCTGGTTCTAGTGAGATAGTAATTAAGAATTATGGAACATTTGATTCACCAAAAGATAATATATCTATTCAAAGATGTGATGAAGTTACAATCAATAATTCTTCATTAATATTGAGAGGAGCAACCGATAGAGAAAATGAATACGATACTGAATTATTTACAATATCTAGGGTTCCAGTTTTAAATTTAGTTAATAATTCAACTTTATATTTAGAAAGTGGAGCAAACTTACTTGAAGAATTTAATAGTTTAGATAGTAGTGGTAATAAAGCAAGTGTTACTATTGATAAAGATAATGGCACAGTAACTAAAACTGTTGATAATAGAGTATACTTACTTGCTGATAAATCATTAAAAGTTTTAAATATTGCACACGACCAAAATGTTACAGATTATGGTGAAGTAAATGGTATGTCATTCTTCGGAATGTATAAATATAAAGCCAATGGAGATGTAAATGTTGGTATATATGATGATTATGATTATGGAGTAATACTTGATTGGGCAGGTGTATTTGATAATGTAACTGCTTATGTACTTGGACTTCATGAGTCAAATCATAATATAGAAGTTGATGGTTTCTACACAAATTATATAGATCAAGGAACAAGTAAAAATATGATGGATTATATAGAGCCAACACCAACTTCTGGACCACTTTACATGTGGGTAATTGGTGAAGGAGTTATTGAATATGAGGTAGATTTAGTAGCTTCTAAATATTCAACACTTGGTACTTTCGAGTTAACATTAAGAGATTTTACAAGACCAAATACATCATTTGAAATATTAGGTTTTGATTATAGTCAACTTGAAACTGGAGTTGAGTTAGTTGATAAATCTCAAATAGATAAAATAGCTTCAACTCAGACAATAGCCGATAACAGAATGGGTCTTGCATTTGAAACAAGTAATACTGGATGGCTAACAAATGGACATACACAATTCTTATCAGATGATAATTTAGATGTTCCATGGACTGGAACAACAACTTATGAAAGTGGTAATAGTGGAGTCGTTCCATCATTACTTCTATACTTATATCACTCTAAGAACTTATATACTGAAGGTGATATGGGTACAGTACGTGTTCAAATGATGTCAATTACTCAGGTTAGTCCTTTAGTAAAAGAAACAAAGAGACTTAATATAATTATTAATATATCTCGTACATTATTTGATACATTAAGTTATGAAGGATCTATGACACCTGGACGTAAATATGAAATGTTTACAAGTACATCAACTAATATAACTAGTAAGTCAGCACTTAGTGCATATTATTCATTGTTTAATGCTGGAGATAATATTTATAGAACAGGATATCATAGAACTCTTGTTTCTGATTATGTTCTTCCATTAAATACAAAAATTACAATGATAGATTTTAGTGATAGTACTCCAAAATATTATTATCATGTTATTAATAGTACTGATGTAACTAATAAAACACAAGAATTTAATAATACTGGAGAAGCATCGTATGATTTATCAATGTTTGAAGTGATGGGGGCCATTGGTAGTGGAGTTTATTATGATGATGCGGCGATGAATACTGCATACACTCATACTAGCCCAGATTATAATGAAGAAGAGTTTGTATTTATAGTAGATTTTGCTGATACAAATATTGCTTCAAATCAATTAAATAATAAATTGTTAATGGAGTTAAGAGATGTTAATAATGAAACAATATATAGTGTTCTTTCTCCACAACATAAAAACTTAACTTATAGTATATATGCTAATCAAGATGCAATTATTGAATTAACAGGAACACTTAGTTCAAATAAAATATATACTGGAGATACAGTACTTGCAGATTTAACATTTACATATACACAACAATTAGTTGGATCTACTTTAATATATGATACACATTATTTTGATTCTAAACTTGGTGTTAAGATATCATTAATTAATTCAGATAATGAAGTAGTAACTGGAACAACTCTTCTAGGTTTATATTATGAACTTGGAGAATCAAGATATGATCCAAATATTGAAGGAACAACAAGAATAAAAGTTGCTGATAAAGTAGCAAGTACTCAAAAGTGGATTAATATTAATACTGGTACTTCAACTATAGCTAGTGGACATTATAAGTTAAGATTTGAATCATTTGGTTCACCAGATGGTATATACTATGGACTTAATTCTTCTGATACATTAGATTTTAATATTGAAATAGTAAATGAAATATATGGTTTGGATGTTGATGCGGATCCTAAAGAAATGATTGTAAATACTGAAACTAACAAGAATGAAAAAGGAACAAATACAATTACTTACAATTTTGAATACAATTCTGGTTTGACAAATCCAAATATTAAATTTAAAATGTATAGAAGAAACTATGCATCAGTAAATGATACTAGTTATAGTGTTGTTGATGCTGCTGACTACTTTAGTGGACTTACAGCTTCAGCAAGAGCAAATGAGTACGTAGTTGAAAATAATTTAAGTAACGAATTTAATCATACGTTTACTTATAAGAATAATTTAATGAGTGGTACTTATAAATTAGAATTCATATTATATGATGGAAATTCTAAGATAGGTACAGTAGATAAATATATAATAATAAAATAGGAAGGAGTTAATATGAAAGATTTAAATGGCAAAGAATTATTGGATCTTTATAAAATTATAAAGGAGTTTATTAAAAGTCTAGAAAACCGCAAGGAGGAACTAGAACAATGATAGATGAAATTAAAGCCGATATTGAAAATATAAATTCTAATATTAAGATCCTTCCTACAAAAACTAAGAAGAATAAAGAAAAATATTTAGAATATTTAGATGATACTATATATAAATATAATGAGTTATTATTAGAATGTACTAATGAAATTAATTCTAGAATAGATAGAATAACAAAAAAGTATACTAGAGATAATTATCATATAAATGATACTACACTAGATTATGATTCATTAAAATTATCTGATAAAAGAGTAGCTCTTACAGAGAGACTTGATATTGAAAGGATATTCTATGATATAGAATACTCTGAAGGAGATTTAAAATACATTAATGAAAAATTAGAATCTTTATTTAGTAATTTTAAGAGTGTAGGAGTAACTTTAACAAAGGATGATTTTAATATTAGTGAAAGTGTTAATAAATATATTTGTTCATTCTTTGATAAAGGAAAAAATATTCAAGATGTTTTTAATGAGTTATATTTTAAAACACCTGATATTATTAAACAAATAGGTATTAATATTAAGTATATAGCTTATAATAATCAAAAACTAATTGAAAAGAATTTTGATAATAAATATAGGGGATTTGATTACCATAAAATAATTAATGAACATAGAAGTATTATCGATAATAATGAAAGAATAAAACATAATAGTATTAGTTATTTATTTAATTTATTCTATGAAGAAAAATATGATGTTAGAGAATTCTTAAATGCTAGTAAAATGGAAGAATTATCTAAAATACTAATGGATCCAAATAGTGAAAGAAACTATGAGAATCTATTAAAATTACAAGATACTTTATATGAATATAAAGAGTATAAAAAATATGAGTTTATTACTAAAGATATTAAAGCTTTATATGAGAAAAAGAGTGAATATAAGGATTTATTTAATAATAAATTAAAAGATATTTCAAAAAAAGAAAATACAGTTATAGGTTTGAATAAGAAAATACATAAAACTGGATTCTTCAAATTAAGTAAAGAAAAATTAGCTGATACTAAATTAGAAAGAAATAATATAATATCAGAATTAATTAAAGATTATGAAGAATTAGATTCATTAAAGATAAAAGATTCTATATATAAATATGTAGATAATGAAACAAGTTGTTTCGATATGTTAAAGTTAGCAAGCTATAATTATGACTATTTTGTAGAGTTATTAAAGAAAGAAAATGAAGATATTTCTGTAAAAGAAATAGATAATAAATTACTAGAGTTACAAAAATATATCTATGATATTAATTCAGATATTTTAAATAATATTAATATAAATGATGAAAAAGAAATGAATAAAATTATTTGTGAAAAATATAAATTTAATAATATTAATATTAATATTGAATCATTGGAATTAGAAGAAATAGATAAATTAATTAATGATGTAGAAAAGTTAATTATTAAGTTTGATATTGAAAGAAATAGTGTAGATTTAGAAGAAATTCAATATCTTTTAGATGCTAAAGATACAATGAAATAATTTGACTATTAAATTATAAAATATTATAATGATTATGAAGATAAAGTGAGGTACATATGAAAAAGATTTTAAGTTTTATAAAAGGTTTATTAATATCCGTTTGGGTTTTATTAGCCGTAGTTTCAACTATATGTTTAATATCATATAATGATTTTATGGTTAGTGAAATAGGTAACCACTCAATTTTCATTATTGATAATGATAGATTAGAACCCGATTTTAAAGAAAATGATTTAGTCATAATTAAGAAAGTGACTGAAGGAAATTATGAAGTAGGAGAAAAAGCTTTCTTTTATTTAGATAACCCTCAAGATAAAGTATTTATCAATTATGGAGAAATAACTAATATTACTGAAGAAGACCATGCAGAAGATTCATATTATTTTGGTAAGGATGTTGTTTCACATAGTAAGATGATAGGAAAAGCTAATGGAGCTGTTGTTTATCATGGCTTTGGACTTGTACTATCAATATTTGAATCACGTTGGGGATTTATGTTTTTAGTTATTTTCCCAACTATATTTGCTATTGTATATGAAGTTTATTCTATAATAGAAGAAGCAAGAAAAAATAGTGATGAAGAAGAGTAGAATTAGAGTAGTTTTATATTTATTAGTATTTATTCTATTTGCAGTATCTGTAACACTAGTTTATGATACTCTTGCTTTGTTTGAAACAGATACTGAAGCTAATGTTGAAAATGATTTAGGTAGGTGGATAATAAAAGTAAGTAATAAAGATATTACAACTGGTACAAGTGATACTATTGTAATAGATAGTTTTGTTTATACACAAAATAGTCATGTAGAAAGTGGATATATTGCTCCTGGGGGAAGCGCATATTTTGATTTAATTATTGATGCGACAGATTGTGATGTTGCAGTAAAATATACTCTAACACTTGATTTAAGTGATACAGAATATGAAGATAATATAAGATTTGCTATTGATGGACTAGATACAATAGGAATAACTAGGACAGCAGAACACGATTATACTGGAGTAATAAGTTTAGATCAAATAGAAGATGATGAAACATTATCCTTAAGAATATATGTTTATTGGGATGATGTAGCAGCTCATAATGCAGATGATACAGAAATTGGAACTGTTTATGGAAATAGTTTGAAAGTTCCAATTGGATTTCATGCTATTCAATATTTAGGAGAGCAGATTACTGCATATACAGGGGAGTAAAGGAAAAAGAAAAAAGAATAGAAGGGTGTCAGAATAATGAAGAAAATATTTGGAATTATTGTTGATATTTTAACATTCTTGGTATTCTTAATACTTGTATTAATTATATTTTCAAGGGTTAAAATGATGGTTAGTGGCAAAGAATATTTCGATGTATTCGGATACTCTATTTTTAATGTTGCAACTGGAAGTATGGAACCCGCAATTAGTCAAAATGATATTATAATTGTTAAAGAAGAAAAAAGTTATGAATTAAATGATATAGTTACATTTAGAAGCGATAATGCATATGTAACTCACAGAGTTATTTCCAAAAGTGGAAATAGCTTAATAACAAAGGGAGATGCTAACAACGCTAAAGATGTTTCTATTAAACAAGAAGATGTTATAGGAAGAGTAGTAAAAGTAATTAAGCAAGGAGGAGTATGGCAACAAATATTTACATCTCCTACAATTATTATTATGATTTTTGTAACATTAATGTTATTTGATTTTGCATTTTCATATAGAGGAAATAATAATAAAGAAATTAAAGAAAAAATAAAAGAAGTAGAAGTAATAAAAGAAGAAAAACCTAAAAAAGAAAAGGTTGGTTTGAAGAAAAAACTTGATGAAAAAATACAAAAAAGAATAGATAAGATTGAAGAAGAAAAGAAAAAGATAAAAGAAAAAAGAAGGAAAAAAGAAGAAGAAAAACAAAGAATTAAAGAGGAAAAGAAGAATAAAAATAAACCTATTGATAACAAATTAGATGATAAGAAGATAGTCGAATTGTATAAAAAATCAGAATTGGTAAATGAAGATAATCAAATAGATGAAAGTGATGATGATCCATTTGGTTATACTGTAAGGTTGGATTTAAGTGAATTACAAAAAAGAATAAATGAAAAGATGAATGAGGATAAAGATGAATAAAATCTTTGAAAAAATTGATAAGAAGAGATTCATATTCTTTGGTAAATTAATTTTTATCTTTGTATCTATAGTTTTAATTTTTAATCTAGCTGGTGAAACATATACAAGATATGAATCAAGAGTTGATTTGTCCGCTGAAGCAGCTACGGCATTTTTTGTGGTTAATCAGGGTACATATGAGAGTTCTATATCTCTTACAGGATTAATACCAAGTACGCAGCCTCTATATTATAGGTTTTATGTGGCTAATTATGATGATAATAATCATAGAACTAATGTTGATTTAACATACACAATAAAGTTTGAAACAACAACTAATTTGCCACTTTCATATGAAATAGTCAGAAATGAAGATTTTAGTGGCAGTTATACAAACATCATACAAACATCAACTGTAAGACAAGATACTAATGGGGTTTATTATAATGTATTTAGTAATTCAAATACTTATAGTTTTGGACATAGTCAGAATGAATTAGATGAGTATGTATTAAAAGTTGTTTTTCCACCAAGTTATAAAGATTATCCAGACTTGTATCAAGGAGTTATTGAGTTATTTTCAATAATAATTGATGCTACGCAAGTTGCATAATCTTTTTTATTATGCTATAATTTTTATGATTGGAGAATAGGCATGAATAAGAGGAAATTATCTATAATTATTGTAGCTGTTTTAGTGTTGATTTTAGTGTCTCCTATTGGAATAACATTCAGTAGATACGTTATTAGATCGGTTAAAAATTATATATTAGAAGCCAATAATTTCTTCTTTAATAGTGATAAACTCGTAGAAGGTGGAACTAGTTATGGTATTAATAACTGGGGTGGTGTTGGAAATATTGATATTCAATTTCAATTAAATAACCATAAAAATAATATTTTAACTAGTGATACTGATATATCATATACTCTAAGTACTAATTGTGATTCAAGTGTTACTTGTAATTTAAGTGCAAATAGTGGTGTTATTTATAAAACAGAAATGACTGATAATTTAACACTTACTATCGTTCCTTTAAGAGCATTTGATGATAATGAGAGTTTTACAGCTACAGTAACAGCAACATCAAGTGCACCATATGTTAAAACACTTAGTGCAACATTTACAGTTACTGTTGGTAAAAGAGGTATTACTTATGAAATAACTGATAAAACCTCATCTCCATATTTTATGTTTACTATAACAAATGCACTTGATACATATAAAGTAGTTACAGCATTTGGAGATTATAATGTGGGTGATCCACTTACAAGTAATCAATATTTAGCACTTACGCCAGCTGAAAAAGCCAACTGTACTTCAGTAACAGTAACGCTTTCTTTTGATCCAAGTGTTGTAATTTTAGATACTACAAGTGAAATATTAAATGGCTCAACATATACAACTAGTTCATATAATGGTGTTAATTATATAAATAGTATTACATTTGGAGTAGATGCATTATATAGTGAAGAAATAAGATTTTATAAAAGAAATAGTAGTAACAATTATACATACCCAATTGTGAACAATACATCGGTTGTTACATTCACTGCTTCATAGGAGGAAAAAAGAATGGATTGTGTTTTTAGTGATTATATAAAATTTGTCAATGATTTTTTGATGAGTTATTATAGAAAAATGCTTGATAATAAGTATGAAAAGGCATTGGTTGAACCATTTGTTACTAAGTATGTTGATGTTAGATACTATAATAAAAGTGAAATTAAAGAGACAAATTTTACAAAAAGAATAGATAAAGAGTTGAAAGAAGTGTTTAAAAATCAACTTAAAAATTATCCAAAAAGAGCTGAAACTATAAAGAATATATTTGCTTTGTTTAGTTATGTATTATATATAGATGGAATTACTAAATTTAAAGATATAAATTCATTATTAAAAACTATGTTTAAAGATGACAACATTTCTTTAGAATATACAGATGAAACAAAATCAGATATAAGTGATTTAATTAAAAATTATATAAAGAAAAAAGTAGATTTTTTTGCATTATTTAATTCTAGTGAGTTTTTCTTAAAGGGTAAGAAAGCTAGTGATAATTTATACTTTATTGATTTAGGTCAAAAATGTAATATGTCAGAATTATATAGTAAAAGCGCTATTGAGAAAGCATATGATTCAGATGTTGTATTTGAAAATAGAATTTATTTAGCTTTAGTAATGTTATCTTCTAAAATATTATCTGAAGTTTTAGCACTTAAGTTTGATAATTATTATGTAGTAGATTTTCCTGGATCATTATTTAGAAAGCCAAAGAAAATAATTAGATTTACTAAATTATTAGATGACGAATTATTAAAAGATAGAATTAGTTTAAGAATAAAATATAAAGAATATACTGAGTTTAAAAGAACAGTACATGAAATTATTAATGAAGGATATAGTATCTCACTTGAACTAGATGAAACTTACGTTACAGATTTTGATAATTTATTCTTATTTTCTAATATTTTTGTTAGTAAAAATGCACCATATTATGATACAATTATTAATAATACCGATGCAATAAAAACAAATGTAGTAACAATGTGAGGTGAGTTATGAGCACATTCTTGAAATATTTTTATGAAATATTAAATCAATTCTTTGGAGGTTTTATTTCTATATTTAGTGGTTTAGTTACTGGAGTAACACAGATATTTAACTTCAAAAAATATATAGAAATAGCAAAAAACTATAAAGGTGATTTTAATGTAAGTGAATGGATACTATTTGGAGTATCTATGCTAGTATTATTAATACTAATTGGACTTATTGTATTATTTGTAGCATTTATTATTAAAAAATATATTAGATTTAGAAGAACAATAGTAGAACAAGAAAGTTTACTTGATGAAATAAGTGAACTTAATCATAAAGTGGCAACACTTTTAAAAGAAAAAGAAGATATACTTGCTATGAAAGTAAGTCAGCTTGGTCTTAAGCCAGATGAAAGTGCAACAATTGAAGGTGGGGGTGAAGAAGGCGGCAATAAGACTGAAGGAGAAGAAGAAATTGATACTAATACAGCAATTAGATTTGCTAAATTACATGATGTTGATGTTAGATATCAAGATTATAAAATTCAAAATTACAATAACTCATTTACTTTACCAGAATTGGTTGAATTATTTAGAAACTTTGCAGCTAGTCAATTAAGACTATACTATACAACTGAAATGATGAGATTATTTATTTCAGCACTTGCAAGTACAAAACTTGTAATCTTACAAGGTATCTCTGGTACAGGTAAAACATCACTTGCTTATGCTTGGGGAAAATTTTTAAAACACG
>CAMKMS010000006.1 GCA_946413985.1 uncultured Mycoplasmatota bacterium | reverse complement strand
TCATGAATACTTCAACAATTCAATTTGGAGTATTCAACCAAAACCCCCTGAAGAGGAAACGATAAAATGTTTCCTCATTTTTTGTGCTTTAAAATCAAGGGTTTACAAAGATAGTATTTTTTGAAAAATTAAATTAGGTGGCATTTAGGTGGCAAACGTTATTTTTTAGCATTAAATTGATGTATACCAATAAAAATAGCCCTAAATTATGTTATAATATTTTAAGAGAGGTGGTTAAAATGCTTAAAGCAAAACCATTTGTAAAATGGGCAGGTGGGAAAAGATCAATTATTGATAAATTGATTAGTTTAGCACCAGAGAATTTTGAAACATATTATGAACCATTTGTAGGCGGTGGAGCTATGTTATATGAGCTTCAACCAAGAAAGGCTATAATCAATGACTATAATACTGAATTAATGAATGTTTATGAGTGTATAAAAGATGAAAATAAATTTGCTAATATGTGTGGTGAATTAAATAAGCATGAAACTAACCATTCAGAAGATTATTATTATGAAATTAGAGATTTAGATAGAGATAAAAAAAAGTTTAATAAATTAGCTGATTACAAAAGAGCTGCTAGAACTATTTATTTAAATAAAGCTTGTTTTAATGGATTATATAGAGTTAATAGTAAAAATGAATTTAATGTACCGTCTGGAAAGAAGAATAAAGTAAATACATATGATGGACCAAATTTAGGAATTATTCATTGTTTATTAAATTTCAATGATATAAATCTTTTATCTACTGATTTCGAAGAATGTGTTAAAAATGCAAAAAAAGGTGACTTCATCTACTTTGATCCACCTTATGATTCTGATACATCTACATTTAATAGTTATACTGAAAATGGATTTGGAAAAGAAGAACAAAAAAGACTTGCAAAAGTATTTAAAGATTTAGATAAAAGAGGTTGTTATGTAATGCTTTCAAATTACAACACAACATTGATAAAAGAATTATATAAAGATTATAATTTTAATTATGTAACCGCACAAAGAAATATTGGAGCTAGTTCAAAGAATAGAGGTAAAGTTGAAGAGGTAATTATTACTAATTATAAAAATAAAGAAGGTTTTAAAGAATAATTGTTTGAAGGGAGGTTTAATTTCAGTGGCAGGTAAATATTATTACAATAAAAGAAACTTTAAATTGATTTTAGGCGATTCCTTTGAAGAATTAAAAAAAATAAAAAAGAACAGTGTAGATATGATATTTGCAGATCCACCATATTTTTTATCTGGAAATGGTATTTCATGTAGTGGTGGAAAAATGGTTTCTGTTAATAAAGGTGATTGGGATAAAAAAATAGGAATTGAAGAAAAACACCAATTTAATAGAGAATGGATAAGATTATGTTACAACATTTTAAAAGATGAGGGAACAATATGGATTAGTGGTACGCTACATAATATTTACTCAATTGGTATGGCCCTAGAACAAGAGGGATTTAAAATTATTAATAACATAACATGGAGAAAGTTGAATCCCCCACCTAATATAAGTTGTAGATATTTTGTCCATTCAACAGAAACAATTTTATGGGCCAAAAAAGATATTAAGAAAGCAAAACACAAATTTAATTACCAATTAATGAGAGAATTAAATGGTGGTAAACAAGCAAAAGATGTTTGGGAATCTTCACTTACTAAACCTAGTGAAAAGAAATATGGCAAACATCCTACGCAAAAACCATTTGCTATATTAGAAAAATTAATACTAGCTTCTACAGATGAAGGAGATTTAATTTTAGACCCTTTCAATGGAAGTGGAACAACTGGTATTGTGGCTAACAAATTAAAAAGAAAATATATTGGTATAGATTTAGAAAAAGAATATCTAGATTTAACGATAAGAAGAAAGGAAGAAAAAAATGAGTAGAGATTTTAATCAATGGTTAGGAAAATTCAAATCAAGTATTTCAAATTATGGATATTATGTTGATTTTGAAAAAATATACCAGTCTGCAGAAAAATACAAAGTAGAACTAAATATTTTAAATTCACTTATTGGCAGTAAAAATATTGAAAAAGATTTTGAGAATATTATTTTAAAATATCCAGAAACACTAGAAGTAATTCCAATGCTTTTAGCTGTAAGATCAAACGAAATATTTGTTAAAGATTTAACAAAGGAATATCTATTTAAATTTAATAAAATGGTTTATTCTATAGGTGATTATATTAAATTTATGAGAGAAACTGGTTTGTTTGAGTTATTACAAAATCACATTATTAATAATTTATATGATTATTTATTGGGTGTAGAGGTTGGGTTAGATTCTAATGGAAGAAAAAATCGTGGTGGACATCTAATGGAAGATTTGGTAGAAAATTATATAATTAAGGCTGGGTATAAAAAAGGTGTTAATTACTTTAAAGAAATGTACACTTCTGAAATTGAATCAAAGTGGAATATTGATTTATCAATACTTAAAGGTGAAATTAAGGCAACAAAAAGATGGGACTATGTTATTAAAACAGATAAACAAATTTATGTTATTGAAACTAATTTTTATGCAACTCAAGGTTCTAAATTAAATGAAACAGCAAGAAGTTATGAATTAATAGCAAATAAAGTTAATCAAATTGATGGATTAACATTTATTTGGATTACAGATGGAATTGGTTGGAATCATGCTAGGTTACCATTAAATGAAACTTTTAATGTTCTTGATACTTTATATTGTATCGATGATTTAGATAATGGTGTATTAGAACATTTAATCTAATTGGAGTATATTGAACATGTTTGAAAAGATAGTTGATATATTAAAAGAGTTTTTAGAGAAGCATTTCTTACCATTCTTATCATCTGTAGTTATTACCGGTATTGTTTATTTTATAACACCTAATGATTTTACAGTATTAACAAAGTTAGAGAAAAATTTCTATTTACTAGTTGTATTTTGTTTTAGTTTATTAATTATTGAAGTTTCAATTATACTAATTAGAAAAATAAACAATAAAATATATTATTCTAAGGAAAAAAAGAAACATGATGATAGAATTATACAAGAAAATAGAAATTATTTATATGATTTATTGGATTCATTAAGCCCAGAAGAATTTGATTTAGTAGAATATCTTGTTAATAACAATAATCAATATATTACTTCACATATGGATTATGTTAATAATAAATTTAATTTTGATACAATGTTTGATTCTAGAAGATATAAGGTTAAAGAAGATGAAATAGTATCTATTGACCTTTATAATATAGATAAAAAATGCAGTTATAAGAAAGGAGCATATGTTAATCAATTTAAATTAAAAGAGGATATTTATGAAAATTTAAAATATCTAAAAAAGAAAACAGGTAAGATATCAAAATTTTAATGTATATATGAAAAATGTAGTCTTAAGTAAGTAAAGTGCAATAATTTTTGCACTTTTTATGTTATAATTAAAATGAGGTGTAAAGATATGATTAAACATACTGATCCATATAAAGTTTCTCAAATATTTTCTAATGAGAAAACTATTATATATAAAATTCCTAAATATCAAAGAGAGTATACGTGGGGACAAAAAGAATGGGGATTATTATTTAATGATATTATTGAAAATGATTATGGTTATTTTTTAGGTTCTATTATTTGTGTCGATAAAAGTGTAAGTGCTATGGGAGATGTTGAGTTAGAAGTAATAGATGGACAACAAAGAATCACATCATTGTCAATTCTTCTTGTATCTTTATATGAAAAATTAAATTCTTTTAAAGAAATGCTTGATGAAGATCAAGTTACGGATTTAAATAATATTAAAAGAGAATTAGTAATTCGAGAAGATGGGGTAAATATTGCAAGACTAACTCCACAAATTCAAAATGATAATAGAAATGATTATTTTAGTTTATTATGTGAAAAAGGATTATTATCAGATATAGAAAGAAAGAATTATGCAGGACTAAGAAGAATTTATAAAGCATACTATTATTTTTCTAATGCAATTGATAAATATATTGAAGAATTGAAACCTAAAACAGACGATGAAAAAATAAAAATTCTATTTGAACTTGTAAGAAGATTTAATTCAGCAGTTTTAGTTTCTATTGAAGTTGAAACTAATAAAGATGCATATATGTTGTTTGAATCTTTAAATAATAGAGGAGTCCCATTATCAGCTATTGACTTAATTAAGAACTTATTAATCAGTATTTCTGATAGAGATGGAAAATCAGACGAATGTTATAACAAGTGGAAAAAGATTATTTCTTATTTAAGTGACGATTATGGTGTTCAAGAAAGATTTTTCAGACAATTTTATAATGCTTATAGAGATGAATTAAATAGACCTTATAAAACTGAAGGTAAAACAAAATACGCATTAGGATATTTAGCAACAAGAACAACCTTACTTGATATATATGAAAAGCTGTTAAAAGATGATTATATGAATTTTTTAAATAGACTTGAAAAAGAAGCGAAGAATTATGCTATTTTAATTAATAATACTACTGAAGAAAATTACAATGAAATACTTTCAGAATCTTTATTAGATTTAGATAGAATACAAGGCGCACCATCATATATATTGCTACTATATTTACTATCTAATAAAGAAGAACTTAATATAGATGATAATTTGATAAAAAATATTATTGTTTATTTAACAAAGTTCTTTGTAAGAAGAAATATTACAGATTATCCTAATACGAGAAATTTAACAAAAATATTTATGGATATTGTATCTCTAATTGTAAATAAAAAAGGTAAAGAAATCTATGACATAACTATTAATTATCTAAAAGAAAACTCATCTTCTGATGAAGAATTTGAAAGAAAGTTAAATGGACCTGTATATTTAGATAATCCGGATGCTACAAGATTCCTATTATGTTATTATGAAAACAAGTTTAAGACAAATGAAATATACACAGATTTATGGAAAAGAGATAATAGCAATAAATATATTTGGACTATTGAGCATATTTTTCCTGAGGGAGAAAATATTCCTCAAGACTGGATTGATATGATTGCAAATGGAAATAAAGAACTTGCACAAGAATACTTAATTAAGTATGCTCATACATTAGGTAATTTAACTATTACTGGTTATAATCAAACATTAAGTAATTTATCGTATGAAAAGAAGAATAATAGAACTAATAAGGATGGCAATTATGTCGGATATAAAAATGGTTTAAAACTTAATGAAGATGTAGTTGATTTGCCAGCATGGACGAAAGATAATATTGAAACAAGAACAAAAAAACTAGTTGATTTTTTCAAAAAAGATTTTAGCTTATAATAAATAAGGATTGCTTTTTAGCAATCTTTTTCTTTGTGGTTAAATCTTGTTTAGATTTGTTCTTTAAATGTTTTTTGGTGTTTATATCTAAAATAATAAAATGTGGTTTAAAATTGGCTTAAACTGGTATTTTGATTATTGTTGTTATACTTCTTGTTAATTATTTTTTAAATGTTTAAATAATAAACAGGGAGGGTAGATATGAAATACAAAGGAAAAAAAGATATAGGGGAAAGAGTTATAGTTATGTTTGTTAGAGATGTAACTGATTATCTAAAGGAATTAAGTAAAGGAACAATTATTAATTATTTTCCAGAACAATTTATTAATCTTTTAAATGATAATTATGATGAATGCATAAAATCAGTTAAGTATTGTCCAAAAATATATTTTTATTTAAATGATATGTTTAAAAGAGATAAATATTTAATTAAAATGACATTATACTCTTATAAAAGACATAAAAAAGACAAGTATATTAGATATGATAAGAAAGAGAAAATAATAAAAGAAAAAGGAAAAGAAGAAGCAAATAGAATTGCTGATTTAATTATTAAAAATACATATAGAACATTAATGACCAGAGGAATGAAAGGTTGTTATGTTTATTGTGTTGATAAAAAACTGGAAGATCATTTAAAGTCATTAATAAATATGCTATAATTAAAATATAAGAGATATCATTATTATGATATCTTTTTTGATAATAAGAGGTGGATTTTGATGAATCAATCAGTAGTTTCTGAAATTAAAAACACAAATAATACAATTGATGATAACATTAGTAATAAAGATTATTTAGGAAGAGGATTGCTATCCCAAAATATTTTGGCACAATTGCGTAATTTGGTAGAAGATGTAATTGTATTACAATATAATAAAAAAAATAAAAAAGATCTTAGTGTTTCTTTTGAAGATAAAAGAACTGCTTATAAAGATTTACATATGAAAAATAATCCAAGATTTTTAAGTGAATTTCATACTTATTTGCAATCATCAAAGTCTCATTATACTCCAGACTATAATGGTGCTGAAATGTTAATGCAAAAGTACTATTATTATTTATTAAAATTGAAAGAATATGTAAAAAAAGAGTTTGATATTGACATTTTATTTAATATAAAAGATTATCCTATAGATAATGATAAATCATTAATTGATTATTATAAAAAAATAGCAAATGAAATAGAGTCTATTACAGATGAAAGTAAAAAACTTGATAAAGCAAGATATTATGTTGAAAAAATTAAGCCTTTTTATGTTAATGATGTAATATACTATGAAATTACACTTTCAACTGCAACTGACAATATGAATAAATTTGATAGAATGATAGCTTATTCAAAGTATGATATTTTACCAAATTATGCTATAACAATTTCGGTTGTTGAAAGAGAAATAGAATTATTTTCATCCAAAACTTCAATTAAAATAATAAATAATTGGAGAGTTGCTATAAGATCGTGCGAAATAAACAATTTATTAAAGATTTTTAATATTGAGAAAATAGTTAAAAGTAATATGATTGAATATAATAATTTAATGACTTTTTTGACTAAAAAGGATATGAATTTGTTGAATATAGCTCTTTTACCACAATCATATTATAAAAAAGCACTTGAAGATATTGGTGAAGCTCCAACAGACTATATTTTTGAGTTACTTAATGAAAGTAGAAAAATAATATTACCTAATAAATGTGGAAGTAATACTATAAGGTATTTATTATACACAATGCGAAATATTAATATAAAAAGACAACTTGATAGATATCACGGAGAAAACATACCTACAGATTTTTTATCTAATTTGTGTTTAAAAAGAAAGTGCTATCCATTTGAAAAAATGCCATTTGTAATGTCACTTGCTGATCATACTCCAAGTGGTGAAGATTTATTTTTATCAATATCAAAGGATAATTGTAATGATGAATTGCTTGCTAGACATGTTTTAAATAATGTAGAGCAAAAAGGATTCTTATATACTCCTGTTGAGGAACTGAATGAATATGGAAATCTTGATGAATTAATAACTGTATTTAATGAAAAATTATATGGAGACCAATTACGTTTAAAAATGGTTCATGAGCACAACTATGTTTATATGGACGGTTACGAAAATAGTACTTTAGAAATTATTAATAAAATTAATGATTTAACAAATTATGGCATTGAAGGATATAAAGAGTCATTTGAATATTGGGAACTATTAGAAGGATTTTCGCAAAACATATCTGAGGAAAAGAAAAATATATTAAGGAATCTTTATGTTGAATCTAGAGTAGCATTAATATATGGTGCAGCTGGAACAGGTAAAACAACACTTATATCCAGTTTATCTGAATTCTTTTCAGAGAGAACTAAAATGTTTTTAGCAAATACTAACACTGCTGTTGAAAATTTACAAAGAAGAATAAAAACTAAAAATTCTTACTTTAAGACTATTTCTGAATATAATAAAAAAGAAAATGTTGATAGAACTAATGATATATTAATAATTGATGAATGTAGTACAGTAAGTAATTCAGATATGCTTGAAATATTAAATAATAGTAAATTTAGTCTACTATTATTAGTTGGAGATGTTCATCAAATAGAATCTATAAGATTTGGTAATTGGTTTAATTATTGCAAAAATTTTATTAATAAAAATTCTATATATGAATTATCTGAAACTTTTAGAAGTAATAATGAAAAACTATTAGAATTGTGGAAAAGAGTAAGGAATAGAGATGAAAGAATACTAGAATATATTGTTGCAAATAAGTTTTCATCAGAATTAGATGAAAGTATCTTTAATAAACAAGATCCAGATGAAATAATATTATGTTTAGGATATGATGGTTTATATGGAATTAATCAGATTAATAAGTATTTGCAAGATTATAATAATAGTCAAAAATTTAATTTTGGAATTAAAACTTTTAAGGTTGGAGACAAGGTGTTGTTTTTTGATACTAAGAGATTTGGTAATGTTCTGTATAACAATTTAAAGGGCACTATAGTAAATATTGTGGATAATGAAAGAGAAATGTATTTTGAAATAGAAATAGAAAAACCGCTTATTGCTTTGGATGTAATAAATTCTTTTGTTAATTTAATTGAAACAAAACAAAATTCTTCTATTATTTCTTTTACGATAGATAAAGAGTTTGAGAACGATGATGACGATGATGATAAAAATAATATTGTTCCATTTAATATTGCGTATGCTTTATCAATACATAAGGCTCAAGGCTTAGAATATAATTCTGTAAAGGTTGTTTTAACAAAAGATATTGAGAAAATGATATCTCCTAATATATTTTATACTGCTATTACAAGAGCAAAAAAGGATTTAAAAATTTTTTGGACAGCAGAAAGTGCACAAAGTATTATTGGAAGTATAAAAAAATATGATAATACAAAAGATTTTTATATTTTTAAGAATAAATATAGCGATATTATTTCTTCACATATAGTTAAACAATAGAAATTTAAGATATAATTTAGATAATAAAAACAGTATTTGATTGTAGTTGAGAATATTTGGTTTAAAATAGATTTAAAATGCAGATTTTATGATATAATAATATAAATAGATATAAGAGGTGAATTATGAATATTAAAAATTCAATTGTAACGTTTTGGTTCGAAAAACAAGACAATATCACGCAATTAATGGATAAATTGAATAATGAATTAAATAGTGATTTTTTTCCTTTTAATGTTGTTGGAGTTCCTATTAATTTTGATCCTGGTGTTCCAAGAATGACAACATCTTCTAATGGTAATCATAGTCTAATTGAAATATCCTTAATAAGTTATAGATTGACGACAAATTTTGATGATAATTTTAATAAAGATCCTCAAAAATGTATTGATTATTTAAAGGATAAGGTAACCAAAGCATTTGAATTGTTAAAAAAATTAGATATTAAAATTTTATATTCAGCAATTTTTATTACTTTAGAAAAAAAAGAAAAAAATCCTATTGAAGAAATATCTTCCAAATTTTTAAAAAATGAAGACTTTTCAAAATCAGATGAAATAGGTATCAGGTTAACAAATGTTTTAGAAAATAAATATTATAAGATTCTAAGTATTAATAACAATAAATTTATAAAATACACTATTAAAACTGATGAAAAAAAACAGAAACATGAAATAATATTACCATTATTATCTTTGGACTCTGCATCAGATATTGAAGATTATCTAATAACATCTGTTGAAATAAATGACAAATTTGCTTTTAATTGTGATCATACTCATAATACAAGCATGGAAGAATTAAATGAGATGCTTGATAAAACTTTAAAAGAAATAAAAATAGAAATTGAAAGATTTTAGTAAAGAGGTGGTATAATGTTTGTTAATTCTGTTGCTACTGAAACATCTGAATACAATGTTGCACCTTATATTGAGAAAATAGATGTAAATTATTCATGCGATGCAACATTTAGTAATTTTATCGATGTATTTAATGCTTTGGGATTTACTATTAAAAAACAAACAGTAAAAGAAGAGGTTTTGAGTATGTTTGGTGATTTGGTATATTTTTCTGAAGAAGAAAATAATAATTTGATGGAGAAAATTCGTCAAAATAGTGTAGAGAAAAAGACAAATTTTTTTGATTATTATGATTAGTGAATTTTTTAATTTTGTACAAGAATTATTCCCATCTATTTCACCATATACAAAAGAAAGCGTAAAAAAAGCTATAGAACAATTTAACATCGATTCATTAGAATGGTTTATGCCAAGTATAATTGATAATCTATCTCAAGGAGATATTATTGATTGTCTTCCATTTTCATTTATTGATGAAAATGGAAATGAAATAATTAATCTGCTTAAAGGAATTGTATTATCAAATAGTTGTGATATTGATAATCACGATTATATTGTAATTGCTCCTCTTTTTGAAATAAAAGATGTTTTAAAAAATGAAGATAGCATTAATAAATTAAGAAAAAATCAGCATTATGATAAAATGTGTTTTACCAATAGTTACTTAGATAATATGTTTGTAGATTTTTCTAAATCATCTTCATTTAATACAAGTTTAATAAAAAAACTTCTAAATGGTAAAACTAAAGTTCAATACTCATTAAATCAATATGGGTATTATTTACTCTTGACAAAATTGACAATATATTTTTTAAGACCTGAAGATAAAGAAAATAACGATTTACGAAATATAGCATTAGAAATTTCAAAAAAAATTGCATAGATATCTTATGAATAATATTCATATTAGATTTTGGAATAATTATTATTTATAAAAGCATATTTATATTCTAAAGAATAAACTTTAAATAAGTGTTTGTAATTAATTTTAAACTAAAATCCTCATTTTTATGAGGATTTTTTATTATTTTGGAGAATACAAATGGATTTATGAAGTGCCCCCTGAAGGGGCCAGTGAAATCTGGTCTCGTTTTATTTTGTCCTAAAATAGGGGCTTCAGACATTTTATAAATTGCTAAAATAATTTTAGATACTAATTTAGATATTTTTTAAAGCTTTCCTTCATGCTTTATAATCTTATATTTACTAGTATAAAGTTATAACAGTATTGTATTAAAAATTTATTTAGAAATGTTAAATAAGACTTGACAAATAAAAATATCCTTCAATACTTTCATTGACATCTCTGAAGGAGAATGATAAAATTGAATTATAGGTGATAAATATGGAAGAAAAAATGATTAGTTTTGCGACAACTAAAATGGAATTTGATAAAAAATATGGTAATCAAGATGAATTTGAGTCACTTGTGCCAATTCATTTGTCATTCAATAAAAAAGTTAAAATTAAAAATATTAAAGGTGAGAAAAATGAAGAATATTATAGATGCCAATTTATTTATTCATTAATAAATTCTGGAATGTATTCAAAAGATTATATTGGAGAAGAAATACAATTTCCTAAAGGTAATAAAAATTCTTCCCCAATAAAGTTTGATGCAGCAATATTTGATGATAAAAATTGGTTTGAAAAATATAAAAATTGGCATCAAAATAGTAATCAAGGAGATTTAGATTGGTTAAGAAAACATTTAATATGTGTTATAGAATTTAAAAATGAAAATTCAAAAGAAACAGAAGTGGTATATAATCAACAGTTAAAACCTGCTTTAAAAGAAATTGAAGCAACCTTTGCTATTGGTATAATATATGATGCTGAACGATTATACTTGTTTAAAAAGAAAAATGAATTATTTCTAAGATTTGATGAGTCTCTTAATTTAAAAGGAGATGAAAGCGGAATCAAAGATTTGTCCCTGCATTTACCAGATTCCTATAATAAAATTCCAACTTTTGATCAACTTCGAAGAAAAATTAATTCATTTTATATTGATCGTTCTAAAAGAACTATTGATGATTTGGAAATAATTAGTGGTATTTATAGTAAACAATTGACTGATGGAATTTCAAATATATTAAGAGTAATTGATAAGGTCGGTATGAAAAATCCAAGAGGGTATGAAATATTGATTCAAACCTTGGCTCTTAAAATTTATGATGAAAAAAGAAATCAAAAGGTAAATCATTTACCTGGAACAAAGGAGTATTTAAAGTTTTATAAGAATCAAGAAGAAAAAGAACCATTGGAAAAATTGGGAGTAGAAAGCCTACAATTTTATATTTCTGATTCAGAAAGAACCTTTTATACATTAGCAGATGAAAATGTTCAGGCTTTTATTGATAGAATGAAAAACTTATACCAAGAAGCTTCTCGAGAATATCATTATATTCTTAATAGAACAATAAATGAAACTATAGTATGGGAAAAAATCGAACATATAAAAATAGTAAGCGAAATAGTTGAACAATTACAGGACTATAGTTTTGTTAGATCTGAAAAAACAGATTTATATCAGTTGGTTTTCTATAAATTTGCTAATGAGTTTTCTAAGACAGACAAAGGGCAATTTATCACACCTATACACTTAATTGAATTTTTAGTTAAGATAGTAAATCCTAAAAGAAGTGAAACTATTATTGATCCTACATCAGGAATTGCAGATTTTTTATCTGTGTCATATGTTAATTCACATGGCGAGTTGACTGATGATAATCTATATGGTGTTGATAATGATAGTGACATGGTACGTTTAGCTCAATTGAATATGTTACTTAATGGTGATGGGAATGCTAAATTGGATTTTAAACCTGATAAAGGATCAATAGTTTGGAAGTTTGATGACCGCGACAAACTAGTTGAATTAAATCCCAAATTACATAAAAACGGAAATTGGGAAAATTGGAAAGATGAAACAAAACTAAAAAAATTTGATGTGGTATTAACTAATCCACCTTTTGGCGAAGATAGAAAATATGAACCTAAAAATGATTCTGATAGAGAAGTAATAGAAATGTACGAATTGTGGAATATTGCAAGAAGTGGAAATTGGATCGACCTTGGATTGGTTTTTCTTGAAAATGCATACAGAATTTTGAAAGAAAATGGAAGAATGGGAATAATACTATCTAATTCAATTGCATCTGTTGATAGATGGAATGCCGCGAGAGAATGGCTTTTAAAACATATGAGAATTGTTGCGCTATTTGATTTGCCACCAGATATTTTTGCTGATACTGGCGTTAACACTACTATGATTGTGGCTTATAAGCCAAGTCCAAAGGAACTGGAAAAATTACAAAAAACTAATTATGAAATATTTGTAAAAGATATTAAAAACATAGGATATGAAGTAAGAACATCCAAAAGAGTTAAGTATTTTAATCCAGTATATAAGATTGATGATAAATCTTTTAATATTGAAGTTGATGAAGATGGAAATCCAAAGTTAGATGAAGATTTTACAGAAACGATAAGTGAGTTTAAAAAATGGTGTCTTGGTCAAGAAGAAAGATTAAAAGATTTATTCTTGTAATAAATGGGTGATAATATATGATTAAGATTAATGACATAATAAAAAATAATTTTGTTTTATCGCCACATCAATTACAACTTTTAGAATATTCTAATAAAAATGTTTTTCATTTAAAAGATCTATTGTCAAGAAACTTAGGTAAGCAAGATAATGGCGTAGATATTGGAAGTAATAATTATATGAGATGTTCACCATATACATTTTTAAAAACAAGAGTCGCAAATAAAGACAGTTATATAATTGATTTATCTTCAAATGAAGCATTCGAATTTATGAATTATAATTCATTTGTAAATCAACATCTAGAAAAAGGCGATGTTATAATATCGAAGGATTCAAATATTGGTGAAAGTTGTATTTTAGACAAAGATTATCCTAATAGTATGATAGCTAGTGCATTTTATAAGCTACCATTAAAAGAAAATAAATATTATATTTTTTCATTTATAAAAACTGAGCATTTTAAAAAACAGTTAGATTTAATGGTACCTCGAGGAGCGACTATAAGACATGCTGGGACTAGATTTTTAGATTGCTGTATTCCTTTTCCCAATGGGAAAGATTGTACTAGTATAATATCAAAGATTGAAAATGTGGTAAAAGAAATAATCGAAAAAGAACAACTTATTAAAGAAAATGAAAATAAAATCTTTAAATTAATAGAAGATGAATTGAAAAGCAATTCTCATATTTCTACTTATAATTTACCAAAATATAGTGATATTTTGAATAAAAATAGAACTGATGCTGGATACTATTGTAAAGAATTCAAAGATTTAAATTCATTGATTAAAAACTATAAAAATGGTTATTCAAATTTAAAAGGCTTTGGGTATAGTATATCAAGAGGGCAAAATTTGCAAGTATCATGTATTGGAAAAAGTATAGAATCAAAGGAATTTAAAAAAGGTTTTTATAAAATTGCTAAACCAACAGATTTATCAGGTTATGGAACTGTAACTTCATATAATTATTTAGGAAACAAAAATGAACTATCTCTTTTGAAAGATGGTGATATAGTTTTTTCGGCAGAAGGAACAATAGGCAAATGTGCTATGTTTTGTAATATTATGGATGAAAAAATTATAACAAACATACATGGAATAATATTAAGTAAGTTAAATCATAATGTTGTCGAGAGTGGATTTGTTTGCTGCTTTCTAAGGTTCTTAAGAAAAGCAGGGTATTTTGATTATTTGTCTGTAGGTGGCCAAGGTGGTAGTTTAGCAATGAAATATTGGGATGATGTTATTATTCCAAAGTTTCCTCCAAAGCTAATAAAAGAAATCAGCGAATTATATTGCAATGAAAGTATTGATCAGCAATCTAATATAATAAGTTTGGACAATCAGGTTAAAAAATTAAAAGATAAATTAATTAGAGTTTTTGATTTAATTGTTTCAAAAGAGTTTATAGAAATTGAGGAAATTAATAATATTTTAATTAACTCACAAACATTATGATGAATGTAATTATAATAAATTATTATAAAAAAATTATTTTATTTTAAGAATAATTATTAATAATTGATAGTGATTATAAGTTGGTCGGATTTAAACTTATTGATAAAAAGATTAATGCTAACAATTACAAAGAAGTATACAAAAAACTATTAATTGAATTATATAGTATTAATCCTTCAATCTTAATTCAAATGGCTGAAGATAACTGGAAATACGATCAAGCAACAAGAACATATATTTCTAATGATAAAGAAAAAGTAAATCGGTAAAGTGGCGAAAAATTATCTAATAATATAAATATTAATATAAAAACACTATTTGATAGGGGGCAATACTTGGATTAATAAAGACGTTTATTGAAAAATATTCAAATGAAATTAGTATTAATGATTTTTGCTTATTATTCGATAATGAATAATAAAATAAACTCCCAACTGGGAGTTTTTAGTTGTATTTATTAATTATATTATTAATGCTATTAATTGCTTTATTATAATCTTCACTTAAAGTTGGTGTTCCATGCACTTCACCTTCGGATTCAAACCTATATCCGTATGATAATTTTCCTTCGTAGATATCATATAAGTTATTGTAAATATAATTTTCTAAATCGGAATATACTTTCGTGCCTTTTAAATAAAAATACTCTTTTTTTAAAGATAGCATAACTTTATCGTGTTCTCTAGTTGCAATTTCATATAATTCATTTTCTCTAAATTCGGGCTTTTCTTTTATCTCAAACCATAAATCATTAAATCCATTTGTTTTATTGAATATTTCTAAAAAATCAATTATTGAATCATAAACTCTTTTTACAGATTGAATTTGTAAATCATTTAACATTTTATTATTGTCTCCTTTCATTTTTGTTAATAAAATATCGATATCAGATAAATTAAAATAATTTGCAATTTGCTTTATTAGTTCAATATCTGCTGGACCATTTTTTGTAAATCGCCAATTATGAATTGCTTCTTTTGTTACATTTATTTTATTAGCTATATCTTCTTCTAGTTTTCCAATAGCAATATTTTCTTTAATATGCTTTTTTGTGAATAAATCTTTAAAAACACTAAAATTGAAATAAAAACTAGCATCATTGTAAATTAATTTTCTAAATGCCATATTAAACTCCTTTCATAATTCAATTTTATATAATACATCAAAAAAAATAAAGTTAGAATATTTTTCTAACTAAAACTTATAGGAGCACAATGAACCTTGGACTATTTTTTGCCTTAAGATTTAAGAAAAAATGTAAATATTTTAGATACTAAAAAGAATACACCAATTTTTAGATACTATTTTAGATACTAATTGTAATATAATCACATGAAATCTAATATTTTAAAATATCAAGTTTTATTGGGTTTTAAGGGCTTTTTATTAATTTGTATAATTTTATATATGGTCTTGTAAATCGCCCCCCTGAAGAGAGCAATTTTTTATTTTTGCTCTTTATTCATAAGTTTTTTAGAGCAAAAAAAGAGCATTTACGCCCTTGAATTAACATTCAACATCTAGTAATAATCTTATGTCATAGAAATAAGAAACTATTAAAAATAATGGATATGAGCCATAAATTTTGGAGAAGATGATTTTTATTATGAAGATGATAAATAAGATAAGAGAGATCTTGGATATATTTGATTGATAATTGATTTATTTTGCTATATACTTTAAATATAAGATAGGTGATAAGAATGGGGTATTATTTTAAGAAATATTTCAAAGTATTAATTTGTTTAATATGCTTTTTTATACTAACTGCATGTGGTAAAAAATCATATGCTTTTTTCAATTATAATTGTAATGGAACTGATTACCATAAATGTGAATTAAAAAATAATAAGCTTAATTGCCTATATGAAACGCCAACTTGTGATGGGTATACATTTAAAGGTTGGTATAAAGCTAATGAGTATGTGAATCAAGTCGATTTACACTCAGATTTTATAAATAATGAAATAATATATGCAAGATGGGATAAAATTATTGAAGAACCAGATCCAATTAAAGAACCAGATCCAAATGAAGAACCAGATCCAATTAAAGAACCAGATCCAAATGAAGAACCAGATCCAATTGAAGAACCAAGTTTAATTGAAGAGAATAATACATATACAATATCATTTAATGCAAATGGTGGAAAAGGCGGACAAAGTAAGCCATTGAATGTAGAATATAATGGAAAATTACCAACTATAAGTCAAACAAAACCAACAAGAAGTGGGTATACATTTATTGGATGGTATGATAGTAAAGTAGGAGGTACTCAATATTATAATTCATCTAATATGCCACTAAGAAAATATAATAAGAAAAGTAATACTACTTTATATGCACAATGGAATGGAAATGAATACATGATATCATTTGATGCAAATGGTGGAAATGGAGGCCAAAGTGCATCAATAATGGCAATATATAATGATGATTTACCAACTATAAATCAAACCAAACCAACAAGAAGTGGATATGAATTTATTGGATGGTATGATAGTAAAGTAGGAGGTACTCAATATTATAATTCATCTAATACAGCAGTAAGAAAATATGATAAGAAGAGTGATACTACATTATATGCACAATGGAATGAAAATCCATATGTAATATCTTTTAATACAAATGGTGGAAAAGGCGGACAAAGTGAGTCTTTGAATGTAAAATATAATGAAGAATTACCAACTATAAATCAAACCAAGCCAACAAGAACTGGATATGAATTTATGGGATGGTATGATAGTATAACAGATGGTACTCAATATTATAATTCATCTAATATAGCAGTAAGAAAATATGATAAGAAGAGTAATACTACATTATATGCGCACTGGAATGCAAATACATATACAATTGTATATAATGCAAATGGAGGAAGTGGAGCCCCAGTCACACAATCATATGTGTACTCAGAAAGTGGAACAATTCAATTATCTACAGTAATACCAACAAGAAGTGGGTATACATTTTTAGGATGGTCACAATCAAGTTCAGCATCAAGTGCAACTTATAAATCTGGCCAATCATTGAGTAAATCTGATGCTAGAAATTATTTATTATATGCTGTGTGGAAAAAGAATGAAAAATTAAAAATATATTTCTTGTCTATAGGTAGATACGATGGATTTTTAATAATGGGTAATGGTACAACAATATTTATTGATGGTGGATACGTTTCACAAGGTAAAAAATGTGTGGATTTCTTAAAAGAAATAGGAGTTACAAAAATAGATGCATTAATAGGTTCTCATTTACATGACAATCATATAGATGCTCATAGAGTTTTAATAGATAATTTTGAAATTGGACGTGCATATTATGGAGATGATCCAAGAACGTGTAAGAAAAGACATACATGTAGTGATGATAGTGTATCGCCATCTACTTTAAATAAAAAGTTAGAAAATATACCGGTTACAATATTATCACCTGGTTTTAATATAAAAATAGGAAATTTAACGTTTGATATTTTAGCGCCAAAGACACTACATGATGATCCTAATCGTAATTCTTTGCATATGATTTTGAAATATGGAAATCAAAAATTTTATTTTACTGGTGATGCTTGCTCTAAAGTACCTAATGAAATATATAATACATATGATCACAGCGTTTTTGCAAATATAACAGTATATAAACATCCTCATCATGGCGACTGTGAGCTACCATCGAATTATATTGAAGTAATATCTCCTAAATATGTTATAGTTCCTAGTACGAAGAAAGCTAAAGCAGAACATGCATATGATAAAGTAGGATCTAAAGTTTATGAGCTAGGTAAGAAATTAGTAGATACTAAAAATATAATTGGTTCAGGAGATAATTTAAGGGGTTATATTTTGGTAGAAACTGATGGCCAAACAACACAATTAATTGATAAACGTTATTAATAGTAGATATTTATAAATAAAAAACTTTCAATAGAAAGTTTTTTTAGTACCAATGGACTAAAAAATAATGTTTTTTGAAAAAATAGAGTAGCTAAAAAAATGTGGCAATTAAAAAGGAATAAACACAATAAACTCTTGTTTGAGATGATAAGAACTATGAAATAATTCATGTAAAAGAAATTTAAATTTATTATTTAATTTGTTTTAATTACAATAGGTGAAGTATATGAAAAGTAATAAAGGGTTTACGTTAGTGGAACTACTTGCAGTAATAGCAATATTAGCAATATTAGTATTGATTGCTCTTCCAAATATAATGGAAATGTTCAAGGAAGCAAAAAAGAATTCATTTTTAACAGAGTGTAAACAAATATATAAAACAGCTCAAAATCAATGGATGAGTGATTCAATGTTTGATACTAATGAACAAATATACTCAAGATGTGATTCATGTAGTGGTAAATCATTAAAACTAAGTGGAAGAACACAAATTAATTATTATGTTAAAGTTAATAAAGCTGGAAAGATATCAGAATTATATGTCACAGATAATACTTTTCAATATAAGTATAATGGAGGTAACCTTCTTATTACTGATATAACTGAAGCAGAAGAAATATCTAATATAAGTGATGATGAAATATTGGCTATAAGTTCATCTGGAATAAGTGTAGGAAGTCCTAAAATATGTAAAAGAGCAACTGTTTTACATGAAGAAACATGCGCTAATGGAAGTTATTATAATGATAATCCACAAAATAGTAGAAATACTTATTGTAGTGGTGAAGGATATACGCTTAATGGAACTAAAGGTACTACTACAATTGTATATGGTAATTTGGGAACTAAAGGAGTTCTAAATTCTGGAGATGCATTTGATTGTGATGTAAATGGTGATGGAGTTTATGATTCACAAACGGAAAGATTTTATTATGTTTCACCAAAGGATGCAGATAGTTCTAGTAATTATGCAACTTTAATATATTACAATAACGTTGATGGAGTTTCACCTAATAATACTGAAACTGTTAAGTATGGTGATATAATGTATGGTGGTCCAAATATAGCATATTTATCATTACCAACAGTTGATCAATGGAAAAATGTTCATTTATCAAATTCAGTTAGACAAATTAAAAATGCTTATAATGGAACTACTGTTGAGCGTGATGAAACCACTTATAATTTACAAACTTTTGATTATGGTAATAAAGCTGCTAGATTCTTAACTTTTGCTGAAGTAAAATATGCTTGTGGAAGCAATAATACTAACATATTTGGTTATTTAATGAATTGTTCTTATTTGATGGAAAAAACTGATTTTGCTACTGCCAATTATAATGGTTATTATTTAGAAACATGGTCAACTTCAGCACAATATGTTTATTATGGGCAATTTGTATGGCGAAAATTTTCTGCAAATACATATTCTTCAAATACTAGTGGTGTTAGACCAGCTATCGAAGTACCATTAGAAGATATTGAATTATAGGTATTATAAAAAAATAAGATGAAGCAATTCATCTTTTTTTATGACAATCTAAATAAAGGTAAGTGCTAATTTTATTATTTATATGTATTAATTTATTCAAGAAAAATTTGCTAGCAAAGGGTATTTTTTAAAGATTTTACACAATATATTTTAAAAAGAATTATTTGTAGAATAGTTAGAAGATGGTTTTAATATAATATCATATAATTGAAAACCATTTTTGTTATAGATAAAAATGAAGTCGATGGTAATGCTTGATTTTTTGAATTTTTTATATGATAATAATATTAATAAGGATAGTATGTCAGGGGAGATGAATAAAAATGGCTATTGAAAAATATGATGATTTAAAAAAGTATGTTAGAGAAGATATACCATTAATGTTCAATGAAATTAATGTTTTAAAAAAACATTTTTCAAGAGTTATCAATGTATATGAAGGAAATATTCTTCCTCCTTATGAAATTCTAATTCATCCTTCAAGCGTATGCAATCTTAATTGCAAATGGTGTATTGGAGGATTTGTATCAAGTAAAAAGAATAAAGATGAACTTTTACCAAACAATCTATTTAATGTTGATAATATGAACAAAGTAGTTGATTCAATCATTAATTATAAGAAAATTGGATATGACTACGAAACAAATACGGAAAAAGAATTTAAAGTTGAGAATGTTAGTTTTTCTGGTATAACAGGAGAACCGTTCGTAGCTAATAAATCATTACTATCTGCATTAAATAAACTATGTGATGCTGGAATTAAAACAGGAATATTTACAAATGGAGTTTTAATTAAAGAAGATATGTTTGATACTTTAATTAAACTAAAATATTTACTTATCAGTGTGGATGCTGGTAATGCTACTACATATTCCAAACTAAAATGTGATAATAAAGATTTTCAAACATTTGATGAATTATTAGAGACAATGGAAAAACTAATAAAATATAAAAACAAAAAGAAATCAAAGCTTGAAGTTAATGTTGGTTATATAATTAACCAGTTTAACTACAATCAATTATATGATCTTGCAGTAAAGTTGAAGAAAATAGGTGTTCATTATTTAAGATTTAAAACAGATATTGCATCTTTATTAAATATGAATACTGATCAAAGAATTGAATCAAGGAAACAAATTGATAAAATTAAAGCAGAATTATGTGACGATAAATTCGATGTAGTTGAGATACATAATGTATTAGATGACAGATCAAAACAAAGGTTGCATACTAAATGTTTTGTACATTATCTAATTGGTAATATTTCAGCTGATGGAAATGTTTACCCATGCAATTATCATCCAAAAAAGAATGGCATTTATTATGATTCAGCAATAACTAATTCATTTGAAAATGTATGGGAAAATATAATGAATTATGATGCTGATAAAGATATTCCAAATATTTGCCCACCAGTATGCGATCCATTTAAAAATAGAACTAATTTACTTCTTGAAAAAGCTTATGAAGTATATAAAGAAAAAGGATTAGATTATTTAAAGAAATGTATTGATAATATTGAGGTAAAATAATGAATTTAATTGATTTACATATCCATTCTACTAATTCTGATGGTGAATTATCATTAGAACAATTAGAACAATTATCAGTTGCCAGAAAGCTAGATATTGTTTCTTTTACTGATCATAATTATATTAATAACTATGAGTCAGATAAAATGATAATAATTAAAGGAATTGAATTGGATTGTGAATTTAAAGAAACAAAGTTTCATTTATTACTTTATAATTTTATAAATGATAGTCTCTTATCAGAAAAAATTGATAGTTTAAATAAACAAAGATTAATGATGATTAAACAATTACTTGAAAACATAAATACTTATTATAAAATCCATATTAATAATGATAAAGAACAAATTAAAAATAAAAGAGATATTATTAAATGGTTAATCAGTAATGGATATGGAGATGATCCTGATCAAGTGGCTGATACATATACATCTAGAAAGTCAATCTGCCATGTCCAAAATGTTAATTTAAAAATTGAAGAATTATCTCCATTTATTGGAGAGAATACAATAGTGTCACTTGCACATCCAGATAGTATAACAAGTGATATTGATTATCTAGATAGATTTATACAAGAACTAAAAAAATATGGATTAAATGCTTTAGAAGTAATTAATTTAAAACATAATAAATTTAGTTATGATGAATTATTAAACTTAGCTAATAAAAATGATTTAATTCCTACATTTGGAAGTGATTTTCATAGAAAAGAAGATAATATTGGGGTTGAATGTGAAAAGAAATATGTAAAGGAATTATTAAAATGAAGAAATATTTATGTACGGACAACAAATATTTATCATTTGTTATATTATCTGATATAGATAATGTTTTAGAAGTGAATAAATATTTGAATCCGTATTTATATGTGTCAGAAACTGATTTAAGTCCAAAGTTCTTTATAACTAATAAAGAAAGAGATGACCTAACAAGATTTAGTGATGATTACTCTTATAATGAAAATATAGTTTGTATAAAAAACAGAAAAGTAGTTGCTCTTAAAAGAGTTATATTAGATCTATATTCTAGACTTTTAGAGTATACTTATTCTTGTGATTTTTATCATGCTTCTAGTGTTGATATGAATGGAGCAAGAGTATTTGTTGGAAATAGAGGTGCTGGAAAAACATACAATATGATTCAAGGAGTTATGAATGGTGGTAACTTTATTTCAAATGATAAAGTTGCATTAATAGATAATAATGTTGTAGGTTTTCCAACAACAATTGGTATAAGAAGAAAAACTTTATTATTATTTGATCAATATAGAGAACAATTTAAAAAGGATGGTAGTATAGATATAATACAACAAGAAAAAAATGATACTTACAATAAATTATTATTTACTGTATCTGATTTTTGCAAACTATTTGGTTGTGGTATCACACAGACTACTAAATTAAGTGAAATTGTATATCTATCAGATATGAGTTTAAAAGAATGTATTGTAGATTCAGTATATGATGAACAGCAATTTATTAAAGAAATGATAAAGGTAAGGAAATAGAATTATGAAAAAATATGTTTCACAACCTCCAAATTTTAAATATACATTAAATGATTATTTAAATGTTATTAAAGAAATGTATATTATTTCAAATTGGAAAAAAGAAGAATCTTTTGATATAAGAGAAAGATTTGAAGAAAAATTTAAAGAATATATTGGTTCTAAGTATGCTTTATCTATTAATAGTGGCAATAGTGCATTAGATATAGCAACTGAATGTTTAAATCTACAAAGTGATGATGAAGTAATAGTTCCAGCAATAAACTTTTATGGAACGCATCTAGCGATACTTAGAAAAACCAAGAATCTTGTTTTTTGTAAAGTTGATGAAACACTTAGAATAGATATAGATGATTTACTTAGTAAAGTATCACCTAAAACTAAAGCAATTTATATTACACATATGAATGGAGTGCCTACAGATATAAAAACACTAAAAGAAAAACTAAAACAATTTGATCATAAAATCTATATAGTTGAAGATGTGGCCAGAAGCCTGGGATCATCATATAAGAATAAAAAATGTGGTACTTTAGGAGATATTGGTATATTTAGTTTTCAACAAAAAAAGAATTTTTGTACTCTTGGCGAAGGTGGAATGATTGTTACTGATAACAAAGAATTCAATGATAAAATCAAATCAATTAGAAGCTTTGGTCATCAAAAAGATTGGGGTTCTAATTTTAGAATGACTAGAGTTCAATCTTCAGTTGGTCTAAGTCAAATAGATAACATAGATAAATTAAATATACAAAGAAGAAATGTTGCTATTGAAAGAAATAATATGTTTTCTCACTATAAAATTGATTTTAGATTGCCTGAATATGAAGAAGATGCTTATTCAATATATACTTATTACACAATAGTATTACCAGTTTACTTCAATGATACATATAGAGATATGATAAGAAAAGAATTAGAAGAAAAGTATGGAATACAAACATGTATAGCTAATGAACCAACATATAAAACACATAAATATATAAGTGATAATGTTGGTAGTCAAGGTGATATAGATTTAGATTTGGGTAATAGAATTATAAATTTACCTATTCACTATAATATGAGAACTAAAGATAATAAATACATAACTGCATCATTTATGAGCTGTTATAAAAGAATTAGTGATTTAGCAAGAAAAGATTATATACAAAATAATATAACAAAACAATATCCAATAAATTCAAAGAAAATACAAACGTTAGATAAAGGATATGCATGTAATAAATGGATAATTGATGACAGATATGTATTAAAAGAATTAGAATTTACAGATCCACAAAGACTAAAACTATTTTTAGACAAATCGATTGATTTAATAAATGATGGATTAACTCCAAAATTATTAAAAACAAAAGATGGTAAATATTTTATTGAAAATAATGGTAGATACTATGTAATTTTTGATAAAATAAATATTGTTGATAAAAATGAATCAATAGAAGAATATGCAAGATTTTTATATGAAGTGCATAAAAGTCTAAATAAAAATGAATCAGAACATATAAGTAAATTTGAAGTATCAAAGCCAAATACAGTTCTGATAAAAGAATTATTAAAGAATAAAAAATTACCAATTTTATTTAGAAAAGTTTTAATACTAAAATTAAAGAATTTAAAAAAATATATTTTAGATTTGAAAAAACTACAAAAATCATATATACATGGAGACTATTATATTGATAATATATTAAATGATGGTAAAAAGAAAATCATGATTGATTTGGATGAAATTAGTTATTTTTATAGTTTTTATGATGTTGTAAGAGGAGCTATGAAATTTGGTTTCAATCAAAGTAATAGATTAGATAATATTGGAGATTTTATAACAGAGTACATGATTGAATCTGGTTCAAATGATGATTATATTGAAGGAATTAAATTATATATATACATGCAGTTGAATGATTTGTATGGACTTGATCATAATATACATACAGATAATTATGATTTTATAAAGGAAAAATATAAGCAAACAAAATGGTTGATTAAAAATGAGAAAAAATTAATAAGAAAGGTAGGAGAAAAATATGAGAGCAAAGTATCAAGTTCTAGTAATTCCATTTAGAAAGGAAAAAGAAAAAGTAAAATTTGGTATCTTTAAAAGGGAAGATATGAATGTTTATCAAGCAATAGCAGGTGGTGGTGAAGAAGGAGAGACTATATTAGAATCAGCTAAAAGAGAATTTTGGGAAGAAACTGGTATTAAAAAAGAAAGTTTTACTCAATTAGATTCAATCGCAACAGTGCCAGCATGCTTCTTTTCTGCAAGTAAAGAATGGGGACCAAAAACATATGTAGTAAAAGAATATGCATTTGGTGTAGAACTTACTAAAACTGATAAAGTAGCTTTATCAAATGAACATAAATCATTTAAATTTGTTGATTATGAAAGCGCAGCTAAAAAGCTAAAATGGGATAGTAATAGAACCGCACTTTATGAATTAAATGAAAGGATTAAAAATAATGACTTGTAAAAAGGTCGTTGGAATAATTGGTTTAGGATATGTTGGTTTACCACTTGCATATTTAGCAGCTTCTAAAGGATATAAAGTTATTGGAGTAGATGTTGATGATAAAAAAATAAATGACTTTAATAATAAACTTAAAATGCCTAAACAATTAATACACATATCTAAAGATAATTTAAATTTAGAAGGATGTAAAAACTATGATATTTTAAAAAATGCTGACATAATTGTAGTTTGTGTTCCAACACCAACAAAGGGCGAAAATGAGCCTGATTTATCACTTATAGAAAATGTATTTGATAATCTTGCACCTAATCTTAAAAAAGGGGTACTAATTAGTGTAGAAAGTACTATTGGTCCTGGAATGACAAAGAAGTATATTATTAATAAACTAAGAGAATCAAATAATTTACAAATTGATAAAGATTATAGGTTATCATATTGTCCTGAAAGAATTGACTCAGGTAATAAAACATTATGGATTGGAAATATCAATAGAATATGTGGTTCAACTTCAAAAGAAGGATTGGATGAAACAATTAAATTCTACAGATCTATCATAGATGCAAAAATAATTCCTATGAATTCTATTGAGGAGGCGGAATTAGTAAAAGTATGGGAAAATTCATTTCGCAATTTAAATATTGCTGCTTCCAATTTACTTGCTAAAATATGTGATAAATATGGATTATCAGTAAATATGGTTATTGATGGACTTAGAAGTAAAGTTGAACAATTTGGAATGAATTATACTTATCCAGGATTAGGCCCGGGTGGGCATTGTATTCCAGAAGATATTCACTATCTAATAAGTTCGGTTAAAGAAGACTGCAATATGGATATGAGTTTCTTTGAAGAATCAGCAAATATAAATGATGGAATGGTATATTATGCTTTAAACAAATTAAAAAATAAAATAAATCAATTAAACTTAGAGAGTCCAAAGTTATTAATGCTAGGAATAAGTTATAAATCTAATAGTGATGATTTAAGATGTTCTAAAGCAATGAAATTGTATGATATTTTAAAAAAAGAGAAATACAATGTTACTTATTACGATTATGTTGTAGATGATAGGAAAGAATCATTTGAAGAAGATATGAAAAAACATCTAGATAACATTGATGTTGTAATATTATCTTGTGGTCATGAAAAATTTTTAACATATCAATTTGAAAAACATAAATCAATAAAACTATTCTTTGATTGTTGGAATCTTTTATATAAAAAATATAAATATAAATCAAAATTTGAATATATTGGAATTGGAGAATAATAATTGCAAATAAAGAGATCATTCAACTTAAAATGCCATGAAATAAATAAAAAAATATATTATTGATCAATTGTGTTATAATGATATTTGTTTTACAATTATTAATGTAAAGATTTTAGAAATAATTTAGAAAAGATAAATTTAAATATATCAAAAGAAAAGAGATAATTAAATCTCTTTTTTGCTTTGTTGGAATTTATAATGCATAAACAAAAAAATTAACTTGTTTATTTTTCTTTAAATTGTGTTATAATCATATTAGATAATAGGAGGAGAAGAATGAAAGGTGTTCACGTAACAAGTGAAATTGGAAAATTAAAGAAAGTATTATTACATAGGCCTGGGAAGGAATTATTAAATTTGACCCCTGATTCATTATCTAGATTATTATTTGATGATATTCCTTATTTGCCTGATGCAATAAAGGAACATGATGGATTTGCACAAGCATTAAAAGATAATGGAGTAGAAGTAGTATATTTAGAAGATTTAATGACAGACGTGTTAAATTTAGATCCAAAGATTAAAGATGAATTTGTTGAACAATTTATGGATGAAGCAGGAATTAATTCTTATAAATATAGAGGCTTAGTTTATAAATACTTAACTGATATTAAAGATAATAAAAAATTAGTATTAAAAACTATGGAAGGTATTCAATTAAGTTCAATACCAAAAGTATCTAATAAATCTAGTAATACACTAGAAGATTTTGTAAATACTCCAGATAAATTTGTAGCAGAACCAATGCCAAATTTATATTTTACAAGAGATAATTTTGCTAGTGTAGGAGAGGGTATTGATTTACATCATATGTATTCTCAAACTAGAAATAGAGAATGTATATATGCTGAATATATATTTAAATATCACCCAGATTATAAAGATGTTGATAAATATTATAATAGAAGTTATCCTTGGAGTACTGAAGGTGGAGATTTGTTAAATATTAATGAACATGTATTAGCTATAGGTATTTCACAAAGAACTGCTTGTCAAGCTATTGATCAATTAGCTAAAAATTATTTTAAAGATCCTAAATGTAAAATAGATACAGTTTTAGCATTTAGTATTCCTGAATCAAGAGCATTTATGCATTTAGATACAGTATTTACTCAAATAGATAAATATACATTTACATATCATCCTGGAATAATGGGTACACTTCAAGTATTTGAAATTACTGAAGGTGATGTTGTAAATAGTAGTGAAGATTTAAATGTTAAAGAAATAAATGCACCTTTAGATGAGATACTAGCAACATATTTAAAACATCCAGTTAAATTAATTCCATGTGCTGGTGGAGATAAAGTAGCATCAGAAAGAGAACAATGGAATGATGGATCTAATACATTATGTATAGCTCCAGGAGTAGTTATTGTTTATGATAGAAATAATGTAACAAATGATGTTCTTAGAAAAGAAGGACTTAAAGTAATAGAAATACATGGTGCTGAATTATCACGTGGACGTGGTGGACCTAGATGTATGAGTATGCCACTTGTTAGGGAGGATGTAGAATGGTAGATTTAAGAGGAAGAGATTTTTTAAAATTATTAGATTTCACTCCAGAAGAAATACGTCATTTATTAAAAGTTGCAAGAGGATTAAAAAAATCTAAACATGAAGGAACACCTCATAATTATTTAAAAGGAAAACAAGTTGCATTAATATTTGAAAAAGATTCTACAAGAACTAGATGTTCTTTTGAAGCAGGAGCTACTGATTTAGGTATGCATGCTACATATATTGGACCTACTGGTTCACAATTAGGTAAAAAAGAAACTATTGCTGATACAGCAAGAGTATTATGTAGGATGTATGATGGAATCGAATATAGAGGATTTGATCAAACTATAGTAGAAGACTTAGCTAAATATTCCAGTGTTCCAGTATGGAATGGTTTAACAAACGAATTCCATCCAACACAAATGTTAGCAGATGTAATGACTGTTGAAGAAGAATTTGGTTCATTGAAAGGAATTACATTATGTTTCTGTGGAGATGCTAGAAATAATGTTGGAAATTCACTTATGGTAGTATGTTCTAAATTAGGAATGAACTTTGTATGTGCAGCTCCTAAAGAATTATTTCCAGAAGAAAAACTTGTAGAAACTTGCAAGGAAATATGTAAAGAAACAGGTGGATCTATTAGATTAGAAACAGATATAATGAAAGCTACTAAGAATGTAGATGTTTTATATACTGATGTTTGGGTATCTATGGGAGAACCAATGGAATTATGGAAAGAAAGAATAGATTTATTACTTCCATATCAAGTAAATAAAAAAGTGTTAGATAATGCTAGCGATAGAGCAATATTCTTACATTGCTTACCATCATTTCATAATACAGGTACTTCTATTGGAAAAGAAATATTTGAAAAATATGGTCTTAAAGAAATGGAAGTTTCAGATGAAGTATTTGAATCATCTCATTCAAGAGTATTTGAAGAAGCTGAAAATAGATTACATACTATTAAAGCTGTAATGTTGGAGACATTGAAAAAATGAGTAGAATAGTTGTTGCTTTAGGTGGAAATGCATTAGGAAGTAATGCAAAAGAGCAATTGGCAACTGTAAAAAAAACTGCTGCTAGATTAGTTGATTTAGTAGCTATGGGTAACGAAATAATAATTACTCATGGAAATGGTCCACAAGTTGGAATGATATATAAATCAATGGCTGCTACTAATAAGGGAGATGATGAATTTCCTTTTGCAGAATGTGGAGCTATGAGTCAAGGATATATTGGATATCATTTACAACAAGCTATGCAAGCAGAATTTATAAAAAGACATATGAGAAGAAGAGTTGCTACTATTGTTTCTCAAGTTGAAGTTGATAAAAATGATCCTGCTTTTAAAAATCCAACTAAACCTATTGGAAATTTTTATACAAAAAAAGAGGCAATGGAATTGCAAGCATCTGGAGTAGGAGTATATAAAGAAGATGCCGGAAGAGGTTATAGAAGGGTAGTACCTTCACCAATTCCAATTAATATATGTGAATTATCTATCATTGAAAAAATGGTAGAGGAAAAAAATATTGTTATCACTTGTGGTGGTGGTGGTATTCCAGTAGTTAAAACTAAGAAAGGTTATAAAGGAGTAGATGCTGTAATTGATAAAGATAGAACAAGTTCGCTACTTGCTAAAGAATTAAAAGCAGATATTCTATTAATATTAACTACTGTAGAAAAAGTGTCTATAAACTACAGAAAACCTAATGAAAAAAAATTAGGTAAAGTTAGTTTATCAGAAATAGATAAGTATATTGAAAACAAGGAGTTTGCTGAGGGAAGTATGCTTCCTAAAATTGAAGCATGTAAATTTTTTGTAGAGCATTCTAAGGGCAAGAAAGCTATTATTACATCTTTGGCAAAAGCTAAGTTTGCAATAGAAAGTAAAACTGGTACGACCATAGAAGGAGGTAAATAACAAAAATGGAAGGTACTGAAACAAAAGCAGTAAAGAAAAAGAAAAAAGGCTTTGCTTATTCTAAGAAAAGAGGTCTTGCTTTATCTGCTTTTACTATTATTTTGCTGTTAATAATTTTTCTTGCTATACTTACACATTTTTTACCAGCAGCAAAATGTGTTAATCCAAGTACTGGAGCTGCTGAAAGTTGTGAAGTATTAAGTAAAACATTTGCAACTGAAATAGAAGAAGGTCTAGAACTTGCATTAGTTGATGGTAGTGGTGTTTATGGAGCTACACTATCTCAAACATTATTAGCTCCAATAAAAGGCTTTGCAGATGCTATTGATATTTGCTTATTCGTATTGATCTTAGGAGCATTCCTAAAAATTGTAACAAAAACAGGAGCTCTTGAAACAGGAATAGAAGTTCTTATTAGAAAACTAAAAGGAAAAGAAATCTTATTAATATGGATATTAATGTTAATCTTTTCTATAGGTGGAACTACTTATGGTATGCTTGAAGAAACCGTTGGTTTCTATGCATTATTAAGTGCAGCAATGGTAGTAGCAGGAATGGATACAATAGTTGCTTCAGCAACTGTATTACTTGGTGCTGGTTCTGGTGTTTTAGGTTCAACTATAAATCCATTTGCTGTAGGTGCAGCAGTTGATGCATTACCAGAAGGAATTGCTGTTAATCAAGGTAGTATAATACTAATCGGAGTATTATTATGGTTAACTTCTTATGTATTATGTGCATCATTTGTTACAAAATATGCTAAGAAGGTTATTAAACAAAAAGGTTCTACATTCTTATCATTACAAGAACAAGAAGCTATGGAAGAAAACTATGCAGCTAAAGCTGAACCAACTAAAAATGTTCAACTTACTGGAAAACAAAAAGTTACTCTATGGTTATTCTTATTAACTTTTGTAATAATGATTATAGGATTTATTCCATGGGGAAGTTTTGATATTACTTTATTTGAAAAAGGAAAAATATTTAGTACATTAACAGGATTGCCATTAGGCGATTGGTACTTCCAAGAATCAACATTATGGTTCTTAATTATGACAATTGTTATAGGATTTATTAATAGAACAGGAGAACATGAATTTGTTGATTCATTTATTGATGGCGCTGATGATATGGTAGGAGTTATTTTAGTAATTGCTATTGCTAGAGGTGCATCTGTATTAATGACTGAGACTCATTTAGATAATTATATTATCTTTAATGCAGCTGAAGCATTAAGAAATACACCAGCAATAATATTTGCTCCACTAAATTACATACTACATGTTATATTATCAGTATTAGTACCATCATCAAGTGGTTTAGCATCTTTATCTACACCAATTATGGGACCTTTAGCTCATGAAATAGGATATTCAGTAGAAGCTACTATAATGGGTATGGTTGCTGCAAATGGATTTGTTAACTTATTTACACCAACATGTGGTGCAATAATGGGTGGATTAAGACTTGCCAAAGTAGAATATACTACATGGATTAAGTGGGTATTAAAATTACTTGTTATACTTGCCCTAGTAAATATTGTAATTTTAACAGCTGCTATGCAATTAATGTAATTTATTTAAAGTGTTGTTATCAACACTTTTTTTATTTGAATAAAAGTGTTAAAATCATAATAGAGGTATTGTATGAAAAAGATAATTATTTTATTAGTTAGCTTACTATTATTAACAAGTTGTTCTACACATAAAGAAAAACTAATACTTGCTACCGAAGCAGGTTTTGCTCCATATGAATATTATTCTAGTGGGGAAATAGTAGGTGTAGATATAGATATAGCTAAAAAAATAGCTGATTATCTTAATAAAGAGTTAGTTATTAAAGATGTAGCTTTTGATTCTATTATTAATGAGGTAAAAACATCTAAAAGTGATATAGGTGCTGCTGGAATTAGTTATACTGAAGAAAGAAGTAGAGAAGTAGACTTTACAGTTAATTATTTTGAATCAAGACAAATAATTATAGTAAAAAAAGATAGTAATTATACAGGAATAGAAGATTTAGAAAATTCTACTATTGCTGTTCAATTAGGATCAGTAGCAGATACATATTTATCAGATAATAATTCAAATATTAATGTTGTTAGAGAAAAAAAGTTCCTAGCAGCAATTCAAGATTTAAAAGATAATAAAGTTAATGCAGTAGTAATGGATGAAATACCTGCTAAGAAATTAATAGATGATACTATGATTATTTTAGATAAAGAATTAGTAACTGATAGCTATGGTATGATTGTTAAAAAAGAAAATACTGAATTATTAGAAGCAGCTAATAAAGTAATAAGTGAATTAAAAGAATCTGGTGAAATAGATAAATATATGTTAATACATATGGGACTAGAAGAAGAAAAGACAGGTAATAATTCATTTAAAGACAAATTATATAATACTATAATATATGATCAAAGATATAAATTTATATTAGAAGGTTTAAAAAATACTCTTTTAATAGCTTTAGGCGCTGTAATAATTGGTATTTTTTTAGGAACAATAGCAGCAATTTCAAGAAATATATATGAAAATACAAACAAATTAAAAATATTAAGTTTATTATCAAAAGCATATGTAAATATTATTAGAGGAACCCCATCTACATTACAATTAATGATTATATATTATGTAATATTTAAACAGACGAGTATAAATATAGTTATTGTAGGTATTCTTGCATTTGGTATTAATAGTGGAGCATATGTAGCTGAAATAATAAGAGCAGGTATATCTTCAATTAATAAAGGTCAATGGGAAGCAGGTTATTCATTAGGATTAGGTTACTCTCAAGTTATGAAAAGAGTAATATTACCACAAGCTGTTAAAAATATATTACCAGCTCTAGGAAATGAATTTATTACTCTTGTAAAAGAAACTTCTATTGGCGCATATATAGGTATAGTAGAGTTAACTAAAGCATCAGATATAATTGCTTCTAGAACATATGATTATTTCTTACCGCTTATTTTAATAGCAATAATATACTTTATTATTACTTTCTCATTAACAAAAATAGTTGATAAGATGGAAAAGAGGTTTAATAATGCTAGAAATTAAGAATTTAAAGAAAAGTTTTGGAAAAAAAACAGTATTAAAAGATATAAATTTAATTGTTAATAAAGGGGATATTTTAGGAATAATAGGACCTTCAGGTTGTGGAAAATCCACTTTACTTAGATGTATTAATTTATTAGAAAAACCTAATGGTGGAGAAATAATATTTGAAAATGATAATCTAGTTGATAATAAATCTCATATTGAAACAAGAAGAAGGATAGGTATGGTATTTCAACAATTTAATTTATTTGAACATATGACAGTATTAGAAAATATTATATTTGCACCAACTACTTTAAAGATTATGAAAAAGGATGATGCTATAAAAAAAGCAACTGAATTATTAAAAGAAATAGATTTATTTGATTTAGCAAATCATTATCCTAGTGAATTATCTGGCGGTCAAAAACAAAGAGTTGCAATTATTAGAACAATGATTATGAAACCAGATATAATATTATTTGATGAACCAACAAGTGCTTTAGATCCAGAAATGATAGGAGAAGTAACTAATTTAATGCGTAAAATAGCTAAAGAAGGAATGACAATGATAATAGTTTCTCATGAAATGAATTTCATAAAAAACTTCTGTACAAGAGTTGCATTTATGGATAATGGAATAATTAAAGAAGAAGGTACAAGTAAACAAATATTTGAAAATCCAAAATGTGAAGAATTAAAAAAATTTTTATCTAAAATTAATAATTATTAAGTACATTATGTGTACTTTTTTAATTTAATTAATTATGTGATATAATAAATATATAAGGAGAGTAAGCAGAAGTGAAGAATGCATTTAGAGTTATTTTAATAGTGCTATTATTGCTTTTTTTATGTCCAAGTAATTTAAATGCAACTAGTGGATTTCTAACTTCAAGTACGATAAAAAGATGCCCAAATGGAATTTTATATGGTGAGCATGCTGGACATTGGCATAAAGCAGTAAAAAGAAATGGAAGATATTATGCTACTGGAAGTGCAATTAAAAATGATCCTTGTCTTCCTAAGAGTGATAATAATGACTTAAAGTATTTAAAAGTAGATGGTCATAAATTGGCTTTAGATGATGAACTTGAATATGAAACATATAAAAATACTATAAAAATAGAAGCTAAGCCATATGATTCAAAAGCAAAAGTAACAAATAATTATAAAGGCTTAAAAGTAGGAAGAAATATTATTAAAATAAAAGTTGTTGCTGAAAATGGTGATAAACAGTATTACACATTATATGTAAAACGTTTAACTATGAATACATCTATTGAATCATTAAGTATAGATGATAATAATATTACTGTATCAAATCAAATGGAATATGAAACGTATAATAAAGATATTAATGTGAATATTGTACCAAGTGAAGAGAATGTTAAAGTAACAACAAATTATAAAACATTAAATGTTGGTGAAAACAATATTAAGATAGTACTTACTGCTAGTAATGGGGATAAGAGTGTATATTATTTAAATGTTATTCTAAAAGAAGAAAAAGTAGTATCCATAACTGAAGATACAAGTGAAATAGAAGAAGTACCTACTGAAGAAGAAATACCTATAAATGAAGATGAAAGTGAAGTAAAAGGAAAATCTGCTGAAGAAGTATCTATAAGTGAAGATGAAAGTGAAATAGAAGAAGAACCAGTTGAAGAAGAACAAGCACAAGTTGAAGAAATGAATAGTGATATTTCAGAAGAAGAGGATGATGATTTTGATCCTTCAGGAGTAATAATTCCACTTGCTGTTATAGCACCCTCTTTAGTAGCAGTAAAGAAATTAAAAAGGAAATAGGTAAATATATTTATGTAAAAAAAAGAATAAATGCTATTTATTCTTTTTAATTGTTATATTTATAAGTTCTTCCTTTGCCAAGACTTTCTCCTATAAAAGATTTTGCTATTGTATCAACTTTTGATTCATCATTAGTGTAAACTAAAGTAACATTTGGATAAGATGATACCATACCATTACCATCTTTAAAATATAATTGAACTTGTTCACCATCAGAAAAGTCCATCCATTTACTAAGTGTAAATATTTGACTATTTACACCATTATTGTAAATAGCATAATTAAATTTATATTTTGTGTCAATAAATCTAAAATTTCATCCATTTACATTAGGACTACCAAATTTTTCTGTAAGATTTGTAATAACACCATCACTTCCTCTAAATAGTTCTGCATATTCTTCTATATTATCTGTTTTTAAAAGTATTGTATCATATGCAGAAGTTAGAAGTACTGTTCCATCAGGTAATTCTAGCTGTAATTGTTCGCAGTTTGGTGAATCTTCTTCAGTGGTAACTACTGTATGATGAGTTCCATCTGGATTTTCACGTCTATCTACACTTTTAGTTCCATTATGATTGTAATAATCTTTCCATCTAGAAAGAGGAATTATTGTAACATTACCATTTTCTATATGTAGGGCATAATTATATTTCATTTCAAAATCTAATATTTGTTTATTAAATGTAACATGGCTTGTTAAGTTATCACCAGCTTTAATTGATTTATTTGAAGAGTAATAGTCTGCTAGGGTATTTGCATTTAAATCATTAGTTCCATCATTTATTAAATCTAAGAATATTGAAGAAGTTAACATTACATCACCATTTGGAAATATTACTTGTAATTGTTCACCTTCATAGTCGTTCCATTTTTCAATTGGGAATGAAAAAGAAGAATCACTATTTGAAATAACACCATTTGAAAAGCCATATACTAAATCAATTATTTGTTTATTATAGAATCCATCTTTTAAGTTTACATCTTTGGTTAAATCAATTACTTCGCTTGCTATACTACTAGCAACATCATTAGCTTTTGAATTACTTTTTGTATCATCAAGTAGAATACTATCATATGCAGCTGTTACAATAGTAGGGCCATTTATGATTTTGATTTGTAGTTGTTCACCTTCATAGTCGTTCCATGATTGAACTGGTAAAATAATAGCTTTATTATCTTTGAAAATAATTACTTTATTAAAATTAAATTTTAAATCAACAAAACTATAATTAATAATTGGATCTGTTTCTTTATTACCAATACTACTAACTTTACCATCACTTCCAACATACATTTTAGCAAAGTCTTCTGCTTTTGTATTACTTTGTTTATCATATAGTAGTTTACTATTATAACTTGAAAGTAAAATTACCATTCCTTCATCAGTTATAACTTGTAATTGTTCACCTTCATAATCTTTCCAAGCTGATACATTCAAAATTAGAGCATTATTTCTATTAAATAAAATAGCTTTATTGTATCTCCAATTAGTATCTAATAATTCATAATTAAATATATGAGTTTCATCATTTGATTTATTGTAAACGTCTCCATTTTCACTTACAGCATTTTTTGCTATTTTTTCTGGTGTATAGTTAATACCATGACCAAAGAATAAATCTGTATCAAATGATGAAGTTAAAAGTACTAAACCATCTGATGTACGTATTTGATATTGTTCACCTTCATAGTCTTTCCAATCTTTTATATCAAAAATAATAGAAGAGTCATCTCCAACTATAAGTGCTTGATTTTGACCATATTTAGTATCAATTAATGACATATTACATCCAGAAGACATTAATGCTAAATTAGTAGCTAGTGCACTAGTTATTAATCTTTTTCTAATGCTTTTATTCATAATACCCCCTTAAAAAGTGAGCTTTATTATATCATAAGTGTTTATTTATATCAACAGTTTATAAAGTATTGTTGATATTATTATAGATAAGTGATAAAATGTATTTATATAGTAGTCAGGAGTATTTAACTATGCAATATTTTGTTTTTGAGGTAATAGTATGACATTTAATAAGTTTTCAAATATTAGTGAAAGTGAACGTTTTTTACAAGATGAATATATTGATATTGATAAAGAAAGCATATTAATGGAATTTGCACTTGATGATGAAATATATTGCATATTAGATGATTTTAATGATGATGATATAATCTATTTTGCTAAAATTGATTTTGATGAAGAGGGAAATGAAATCATTAAAAGTATTGAAGATGAAAAATATGAAAAAGTTGTTAATTATTATGAAAAGATAATTAATGAAATGGAGGATAGTAATGAATAGTATTGAAAATGAACTACGCGAGTTATATAACAAATTAGAAGGAGAATACAAAGCAATAGAGAAGATAGCTTCAGATCCAAGAGATTTAGAAGCACATCTTGGAATTAAAAAACTACCTTATGGAATAGCTAAAGCATTTGAAGATTCTTTTGACTTTGAATCATTTTTACAGCAATGTAGAGATAATAAAGTAGGTATGGATGAGGTTGCTGATATACTAATTAAAAGAAGTTATAGACGAAATGAAGATAAACTAAAGGCTGTAGTTGCTTTGATGCGTGCTACTGAAGATGCTACTTTTATTGAACTTGCTGATAAATTATTTGAGGTTAAAGGCAAATCTAGTGCAGAAGAAATAAAAGAATGGAGAAGAGCTAAATTCTTATTACAAGATGCTCTAGAAAGAGGAACAAAAATGGCTTCCGATTATCCTATTAGACTATCAGATAAAAGAGAATTTAATGGAAGAGTTCACACAGTTAAAAGTGAAATAGGTTATATTAATAAAACGGCTAAAAAAATTGGAAGAGAGAAGAAAAAACTAACAAGTAGATATAATAATATTAGTAATATTGATGTTAGAAGCTTATATTCAAGAATTTCAAGTTATTTTCATGATAAAGGTATAGATATTAGTACATTAAGTGAAACTGAATTAAGAGATACAGTAATATCTAATAGATATGATTTTATTAGTTTTTTAAGTAAAGATGAAGCATTATCTTTTGCTACTACTCAAAAATTAGGAAAAATAAGATAAAAAAATCACATATGTGATTTTTTTTTAAGAAAACGATACCAATATAATTATGTTATAATTAATAGTGGAGTGAGATATATGAATATTGATAAAATTGAGGTAAGTGAAAATAATATTTCTTTTGTTATTTATCCAAAAAAGAATGTAGTTATTATAAATAATAAAGAATATAATATAGAAACCAAAACTATAGAAGATCTTATTAAAATAATTAGTATATGGGATCATGAATATTATGATTCATCATATATGGATGGAAATACTTTTGAAGTAGTAGTTTATTCAAATAATGAAAAAGATATTTTTAGAGGTATAAGGGGAGTACCAAGAAATTATGATTCTTTTTCTAAATTAGTATGGAGTATTTATGATAGAAGATAGACTTAAATTACTAGAACATCCTATTTTATTAAATGATAAAATTAATACTTTAATTGAAGCATTTGTTAGTTATTATGGAGAAGATAGAAGAGAAGAAATAACTCAAAAATTTAATAGTACATTAATGCTAAAATTTATAAGTTTAAAAGATTTAGAGTATGAAATTAAAAGTATTAAAGATACTTTATTTGTAGAGATATTTGATATTCCAGATGATTATGCATCAATAAGTGAAGATGTTATTGATTATTTAAATCAAAAAAATAGTACAATTTCATTATTCGATATTAGTGATGATGCAAAATCAGTAATAGCTAATAGAAGTGATATATCAATTGAAGAAATACATCGTCTTTTATATGAAGGAAAACTTCCTAAATTAGCTCAATTTTTAGAAGAATATAATCGTATTAAGATAAGACTTACTCCTTTTATAGAACAAATTAAGAGAGAAAAAAGAAAAGAAAAAGAAATAGATGAAAAGTATTATAAAATAATAGTATCTGAATTTAAACATTTATTTAGTAAAGAAGAATTGGATGATTTTTTTACTAATGGTAAAAAATCAAATTTAATGATTAAGTATTTTGGAGATAGTTTAAGTAATGATGGAAATTGTTTTGATGATGAGCATGAAAAATTATTAAATGATCCAAAAACTAAAGATTGGGTTAAATATAGTATTGAAAGAGATAGAACTGATTTTTTAAGAGAAGTTTTTAAATTAGATGACAAAAGATTAAATCCATTAACATATAAAGAATATTTAAAAAATGAAGAAGTTTTAGCTTTTATAAAAAAGGCTAGAGTTGATTGCGAAATGATATCTAAAAGAATAAAAGAATTAAAAGATGAAGAAACAATAGAGATAGTTGAATCTTCAGAAGATTATATTAGATGTAGAAAGGAAATTGAAAAAAGAGGATATGTTGATAAAAATGATCCATTAGGTCCTTATGTATATAATAGTCCAATATCTTGTTTTAATGATAATTATATTAAAACTGAAAATGGATTTGTTTTATCTCCTTTAATATTAATTAATGCAGGATGTGATGAATCTGATTGTATAATAATACATGAATTAAATCATTTATTTGAATATTCAACCATTTCAGTTAGTGATAGTGGATGTAAGTCTATAAGTGGTTGGGATGAAGTTGAATATAAATTTAAAGATCATAGGGAACACAAGCAAAGCCAATATACTGGTATTACAAGAAAGTATGAATTAATAAATGAGTATGTTAATGATAGAATTGCACAAGAAATAACTGATTTGATGCATAGTAGGGGCGAATACTTATTTACACCTAATAGAGGTAATTTTACATCTTCTTATATAAATGCAAGAATAATTCTTGAAGAGTTTTATATTAAATTTAAAGAAATAATAATTAAGAGTAGAAGTAACAATAATATAGGACTTTTATATGAAAAATTAGGAGAAAAAAATTTTGAAGATTTAACTGAATTAGTTAATGACTTCTATAAGGAATTTGGATTATATGGAAGTTATAGAGATGCTTTTTATGATTATACTCATGGAATAAAAAATAAAGAATCAGTAATGATAGGTAACTTAATTGAAAGAAGAAATATAATAATAAATAGAATGAAAGGGCATTATGATGCTGTTTCTGATGAAATAATAAGATAGATTTTTCTATCTTTTTATTTGTATTGTATGTTATAATTTATTTAGAGGTATAAGTATGAACGAAAAAGAAATCAAAAATGATATTAAAGAATTTAATAATTTAAGAGACCAAATTAATTCTTTATGGGATGAAATTAAAAAAGACTCTAAAGATGATAATAAAGTATTGAAAGGTAAAGATAAAAAAGAGTTTACTGATGCTTTAAAAGACGCTACTGATTTTATGAATGGTATTTCATACTATTATGATGGATTAGAATTACAACAAATGTATAGAAAAAAATGTAGTTTTTTACATAATAGAAATAGTAAAGAAGTAAAAGAAGTAGAGAAGGCTAAGTTATGTGATTTAGATGGAGCAGCAGCGTATATTAAAGATTTAATAAAACATCCACAGTTATCTAATTTGTTTTTAGAAGTAACACTTAGATGTAATGCAAAATGTGAGCATTGTGGAAGTAGTTGTGGTGAAGAAATACCAAAAGATGAAATAAGTGCTGAAGATCTTAAAAGAACGTTATTAGAGATACATGAAAGATATGGGGCAGAAAATGTATTCTTAACTGTAACAGGTGGAGAACCATTAATGAGAAAAGACTTATTTGATATTATGAGATATGCTAGAAGTCTTGGATTTAGATGGGGAATGACTACGAATGGAATGCTTATTGATGAAAATATAATTAAATTATATAAAGAAACGAATATGGAAAGTATTTCTATAAGTTTAGATGGTTTAAAAAATACTCATGAAAGTTTTAGAAGAGTACCTGGTTCATTTAATAAAATAATGAATGCTATTGAATTATTAAAAGGATTAGATTGTTTAAATCATTTTCAAATAACAACTGTTGCTAATAAGAAAAACTTATCAGAGCTTGAAGATATATACAAATTATTACTTGAAAAAGGTATAAAAGAGTGGAGAGTAATGAGTATAGATCCAATTGGAAGAGCTTATGATAATGATGAAATATTATTAGATAAAGATGGACTAATATATATGTTTGATTTTATTAGAGAAAAGAGACTTGAAGGTAAAATGGATGTTACATATGATTGTAGTCATTATCTTGGACTTGAATATGAGGGAATATTAAGAGATCATCCATTTATATGTGGGGCAGGTTTATTTATTGCTAGTATTCTTGCTGATGGGGATATTTGTGTTTGTCCAAATGTTAGAGATAAATCTTTAGTACAAGGTAATATTAAGAAAGATAGTTTTGTAGATGTTTGGGAAAATAAATATGAAATATTTAGAAAGAAAAGAATTACTACAAATAGTAAGTGTAAAAAGTGTAAAAGCTATAAATATTGTAGAGGTGATTCTTTTCATACATGGAATTATGCAGAAAAAGTGCCAAATATGTGTATGAAAGAGATTTTAAAAGAACATTTTATTGAATAATACAAAAAAATGTGATAGTATTTAATTAGAGTAATCAAGTATAAGGAGATGTTTTATATGGTTAAAATAGATAAAGAAAAGTATAAATCAGAGCCAATGTATGGTGTAGTACCACCAGTACAAGCAAAATATGGAGTAGTACCACCAGTACAAGCAAAATATGGAGTAGTACCACCAATAGATATTCAACCAGCATATGGTGTACCACCAATTAGTATTCAGCCAGCATATGGTGTGGTATATCCAGTTGATGTAAATGTTTCTTATAATGATTTAGAGGATTGTATTGCAAGACTTAAAAAAACAATTAATACATTAAAGAGTAGTTGGACTAATGGATCAAAAAAGCAAATAGCAAGAATCAAAGAATCATGGGTTGGTGCTGATTGTGAAGCTTACACTCAAAAGCTAGAAGGTATGGATCAAAAGGTAAATAAATCTATTGAAGCTTTGGAATTGTTATGTAGTACATATGAGAAAGCAAGAGATTTAGTTCTTGAAAGTCAGAAAAAATCTACTGATGCTGTTAATAATATGTAAGGAGGAAAATGGGTAATATGGCAAAAACTGATACTACTTCTATTAGTTTAGAAGAATTAAAAGTATTATCTAGAGCATTAGAGCAACAAAAAAACTCAATTTATAATGCTTATAAAAATGATATTGTTACTGTTTTAGAAACTACAAAAAAATGCTTTTCTATTTCTGGAGTTGATTATTCAAATATTGAGCAAGCTTTCAATTCTACATTTACTAATTTAAATAATGGATATGAAGCATTGATTGATGTTTTAAATAATAAAATCATTGCTCAGTACTCAGAAGTTGTTAATTCATTGAAACAATTATTCAATAGTCAATTTGCAAATCAATTGAATAGTATTTTAGGTATTGTTAATAGTAAAAAATAATAAAAGAACATTAAATGTTCTTTTTTTGTAAAAAAATGTAAAAATTTTAAAAAATATATTGAATAATAAAAAATTATATGATATGATGTAATTACATTAGAGATAGATGTAAGTATAATTTTTAGATTTTTATATTTTAATTTATATCTAATATATTAATATTTTAAATTTTAATTCTTATATGATAATTATTAAAATTATTATACTTATAATTATTATTTAAATATTATCTAAATATATTTTTATTACCATTGATAAATATATATTTAATAATATTTCAAATTTTAATTATTATATATTACTTTTAATTATTTATTATTTATGTTTAATTATTATTTAAATAATATATTAGTTTTAAAATATATTATCTATATATTACTTTAATTATTCTATAATAATTAGTAATGATTGGTATCTAGTATACCATATGCTTACCATTTATATCTAATGTAAATGCGCATATGGTTCTTAAGTAAGTTTGTTAATTTTGTCAGAAATTAATAAATACTGGATCAGCCATAAAAAATAATGTCTTCTGACAAAGACATTTTTTTTTGCCCAAAAAGTAGAATATATTTAGTTTACATGTTATAATTAAATTATATTAAAGATGTAAAATAATGACATAGATTATTTTTGTAAATGAAAGGAATATACTATGGACACTGAAGAAATAATTGATAGTGAAACAATAATAGACAAAATTCAAAAAACTCGTGATAATTTTTATAATATGTGGAGTGGCATTAAATTTGATGAAGTAGAAAAAATGAGAGATGTTTGGACTGATGAGGTTGGAAGACTTTTTATTGATAAATTATTAGAATTGAGTAGACAAGTAAATAATGTGCTAGATGAATTAGATACATTAAAAGATTGTTGGTCAAGATATTTATCAAAAAAAGATGATCAAATCAGTGGAAACAAATAATATAGACATTTATTTTTGCCTGTGATAAAATTAATTTGTAAAATAAGTAATAATAGGAGGTAATTATTATGACATTAATAGACAATTTGCATGATTTTGGGTCAACATACTCATCATCTGTAAATGCTAATAATCCAAAAACTACAGCAGGTAAAGCTAGTAAGACTTTAACTCCAACTACAGCAAGTAGTCCTTCTAGTCCAAATTTAAAAGATAAAATGCTTGACCAGTTGCAACAAAAAGTTAGTTCAATTACTAATTTACGAAAAAGTACTTCTCAACAAAATTTAGATTTAACAAATAAAGAGATAGCTGCTATAACTAAACCAAATGCAACAATAAGCGATGAAAGTTTTCCAAAAGGATTAAAAAATAGCATAAGTGCAGAAGAAAGAATACAAATAGAACTTGATAAACTGGCTGGCGGTACTGCTGCAAATCAAAGTGCAAAGATAGCTGCTCAAAAAGCAAGTATTGCAAATAATCTAACATCAACGATAAAGGAAAGTGCTATTCCAAAAGGATCACAAAATGGTTTGAGTGCTGAAGCAAGATATGCTGTATTAACAAATCAAGAAAAAAGTAGTTCAAAACTTGAGCCACCATTAACACCATTAAAAAGTGGTAGAAATGATGAATATATACAAGATGATGTAAGAGCAGAAGCAAGAAGACAAACAGAGTTAGATAAAACTGCTGGTAGTAATCCTGGAGGCGCTCCAAAAGCAGAACAAAAAGGTTTGAGTGCTGAAGCAAGAGATAATCCTCAACTAAAACCACCATTAAAAAGTGGTAGAAATGATGGATATATACAAGATGATTTAAAAGCTGAAGCAAAAAGACAAACAGAGTTAGATAAAACTGCTGGTAGTAATCCTGGAGGCGCTCCAAAAGCAGAACAAAAAGGTTTGAGTGCTGAAGCAAGAGATAATCCTCAACTAAAACCACCATTAAAAAGTGGTAGAAATGATGGATATATACAAGATGATTTAAAAGCTGAAGCAAAAAGACAAACAGAGTTAGATAAAGCTGCTGGTGAATATCCACAAGGTCAAAATCCTGGAGATGGAGGTCAAGAACCACAACAACCAAATGGTGAACCACAAAATCCAGATGGTGAACCACAACAACCACAAGATCCTAATCCTCCAAAGAATCCAAAGAAACCAAAAGAACCAAATGGTGATCCACAAGTTCCACAAAATCCTGGCAATGGAGCAACAATTTTATTTGGATTAGCTCAAGTTCAGGAATATGCAAGCAAACTTAGAGAAGCTACAGAAATGATTAGAACAAGTTGGAATGAAATAAGTCAAACAGAATTAAATAAATTATCAAATGTATGGGTTGGAACTGATGCTACAGCTTATATAGAAAGTGTAAGAGCATATGATGCTAAAGTATCAGCTTCATGTGATGCGTTAAATGTTCTTGCAGATACATATACTAAAGCTAGTGAAGAATTATCTGATACAACTGGTACATTAACTAGTGAATTGAAGTCATTATAGGAGGCAAATAAATGAACGATAAAATAGTAGTAAAAACTGAAGAAATTAGACAAATAGCTCAAAACATTAATGCAAAAAGAGAAGAAATAAAAAATGTATATTCAGCTAATGTTTTACCAATACTTAATTCAAGTGAAGAGTGTTTAAAAGTTTCAGGATTAAATTATGAAGAAGTGTTACAATCATTTAATTCATTATTTAATTCATTAGATGCTCAACTTAATAGTTTATCTGATGTATTGGTTAATAAAGTTATTCCTGGATATGAGAATGTTTCAGATGTAATTAAAAAATTATTCAATTCAACTCTAGCAGATCAAATATCTCAAGCAATGACAAAAATGAATTCATAAAAAGATTAAAATTAATTTTAATCTTTTTTATTTCTATAAAGGAAGTGATAATATGGAAAAAAGACACTTAGGAGTTTATGGCTTAATAATAAACGATAATAAAATAGCACTTGTATTAAAGTCTAGGGGTGCATACACTGGTAAATTAGATTTACCTGGTGGTAGTTTTGAACATGGAGAAAGACCACAAGAGACATTGAAAAGGGAAATAAAAGAAGAATTAAATGCAGATGTAAAATCATTTAAATTATTTGATAGTGAATCAGTAGTTGTAGATTGGATACATCATGATGAAATGGAAAATATGCACCATATAGGTATTTTCTATAAAGTTAAGTTAAAGAAGAATGATTTAAAGATTGATGCGGATGGTCAGGATTCATTAGGAGCACATTGGTATGATATAAAATCATTAAAAGAAAAAGATGTATCACCATTAACTTGGATTGAATTAAAAAAATTAAAAGTAAAATAGTATAATTTTACATTTTTTGTAAACAATTGTAAAATTTACAAAAATATATTGCATAATAAAATAATACATGATATGATGTTAATACATTAGAGGTAAATGTAAGTATAATTTTTAGATAATTATATTTTATAATTAATTCTGATAGGTTAATATTGTATTATATTAAATTATTTTATAATATTAAGTACATTATAAATTTATTATTAGTACTAATGGATTTATAATAAATTAATTATATAATTGTTATCTACATATTACTAATTAGTTTTAGTAATGATTGGCATATACTAATGTGCCATATGCTTACTGTTTATACTTCTTATGTATAAATGCGCATATGGTTGCTTAAGTAATTTTGTTAAGTTTGTCAGAATTTAATAAAAATTGGATCGGCCATGAAAAATAATGTCTACTGACGAAGACATTTTTTTTTGCCCATTTTTTGGCGTCTATGATATAATATTCTTAATAATAAGAATATAAGGAGATAGTATGAAGTTAGTAGTAAAAGATATTAAAAAAAGATTTGGTCAAAAAGAAGTATTAAGAGGATTAAATTTTAAATTTGAAGAAGGAAAGATATATGCTTTGTTAGGTAGAAATGGGGCAGGAAAAACAACCTTTTTTAATTGTTTAAACAATGATATAGAAATGGATAGTGGAGAGTATTTTTTTGAAGATAATGATGGTAAAAGAGTAGATATTATTGATAGTGATTTTGGATATGTATTATCTACACCAGTTGTACCTGATTTTTTAACAGCTCGTGAGTTTCTTCGTTTCTTTTTAGAAATAAATATTGATAAAATTAAGGACTTAAAAGATGAGAATTATTATTTTGATTTAGTACATATTAAAGAAGAAGATAGAGATAAATTATTAAAAGACTATAGTCATGGAATGAAAAACAAAATGCAAATGCTTGTAAATATAGTTTCTAATTCAAAAATACTATTATTAGATGAGCCATTGACATCATTAGATGTTGTTGTAGCAGAAGAAATGAAAGAATTATTAAAGTCAATAAAGAATGATCGTATTTTAATATTTTCTACTCATATAATGGAACTTGCTACAACTTTATGCGATGATATAGTTTTATTAAATCATGGTGTTTTAGAAGAAATCAAAAAAGAAAATCTTAGTAATGATGAACTTAAGAATAAAATAATAGATGCTTTAAAGGAGGAATAATATGTTAAAAAATATTATGCTTACTTTAAAGCTTAGGTTTACATATAAAACTAATGCTTTTATTCATTCATTTAGAACAATACCTGTTATTGGTCAAATTATTCCATATGAATTATATGGTTTATCCGATGTTAAAACAGGATTATCAATTGTACTTTTTATAATTACACTAATAGGTTATCCTTTAATATTTGGATTACTTGCATTAATTATGCTTGCATTTTATAATTCGATTGATAATACAAATGCTGGTAATTTTCCACTAATATTTTTAATTATTACTATACTTATAAATGTATTTAGACCACTTACATTTAGAGCAGATAGGGATTCTAATTATGCTATTAATAGTTTAGGGATGGATGCTAAAAGATATTTATTAAATAATTTCTTTTATAAAATAATAATACAAACTATTGGATTATTTGTTGGATTACTAATTGTTTATAAAATATCCTTAAATGGAGATTTAATAACACCAATTTCATTTACTTGTGTTTATATTCTTCCTTTGATATATGCATCTATTAGGATGATTAGCGCTAATGTAAACATTACATTTGCTAAGAATAATATAGTTACATTTATTTATTTTACTATATTAGTTTTATCTGGTGCTTTTTTAATATACTTTAGAATAAATGAATCATCTAGTTTTATAAATTTATTAAATATTTACATTATTATATATTTAATACTAGGAACTCTTTCTTGTGTAAGAATAATAACATTTAAAAAATATCATTATATTTTTAAATATTTATATGGTAAGAAGTTAGCTAAAAAATCATTAAAAGAAATAGATATGGAAAGAATATCTAATACAATTGATACATCTTCAAAAATAACTAGTAATAAACATGGATATGATTTACTTCATGATTTGTTTGTTAAAAGACATTCAAAGATTCTTATTAAACCTATATTAGGATACTCTGTAGTTTTATTAATAGTTGTTATTGCTGCTATTTGTTCACTTTTTGTAATTCCAGAATCAAAAGATTTCTTTCATAAGTTATTTACAGAATATATACTATATTTTTTAGTATTAATGTATTTTATTAATAGAGGAGAAAGAATAACAAAAGCTATGTTTATGAATTGTGATCATGCTATGTTAACATTTAGAGTTTATCGAAATCCTAAAGTAATATTAGAGATGTTTAAAAGAAGACTTAAAACATCTATTGGTTTTAACTTAATACCTGCGTCTATAATTGCTATTGGATGTTTAATATTATTAGTTATTAATAATGAATCTATTACAAGTATTATATTATTTCCATTATCACTAGTATTATTAAGTGTATTTTTCTCAGTACATAATTTAGTAATGTATTATTTATTACAACCATATAATAGTGGTACAGAGGAAAGAAGTAAGTCTTATCGTATTGCGAGAATTATTACATATACAGTTTTTGTGTATCCAGCATATTATTTAGATGTAACATTATCTCCTACGATATTAAGTTTTATATGTTTAGGAGTGTCATTAACATATATAATGGTATCATTAATAATTGTATATAAATATGCATCAAAAACATTTAAAATATATTATTAAAGAATTGATATAATCAATTCTTTTTTTTATAATAATTATAGAGGTAGAATATGATAGGACATATATGCGATTTACCAAATATTTTAGAAGTAACAAGAATTATTGGTATAGTTATTACTATTATAAAAATTGTTGTTCCAATATTGTTGATTATTAGTGTAATGATTGATTTAGTAAGATCTGTTACTACTTCAGAACTAAATAAAATAAGTAAAAGTTCAGTTACTAAAGTTATTGCAGCAATACTAATATTTTTAATACCAACTTTTGTTTCTTTAATTGCTGATGTTGCAGGTATTAGTAGTGAATATGAAAAATGTTTAAAAGATGTAGATAAAGCCTCTATTGAAAAAACTTATATAGATCAAATGGATACACTTATTAATAAAGCAGAAGAGTCTTTTAGTATTATGGATTATTCTTCTGCATATAGTTATTTATCATTTATTAAAGATGCTGAAAAAAGAAAAGAATATGAAGAAAAATTAAAAGAAATAAAAGAAAAAATAGATGAACAAAATAAAAAGGTTAATACTAATTCATCTCTTGTTAGTAGTGGGCTTGGACGTGAAATAGTACCTAGTCAGGGATTAATAATTGCATGCAATTGGGTGTTGAATCAAGAATTAGTAAATATTAGGTTAGAAACTTGTCAACAAGAGGAATATAGATATAAGCAACCTGAATTAGATTTGCCAGGAGGAGCAACAATAGGGAGTACAAAAGATGTTGCTAAAAAAACAATAACATTATATGATTATTCTTTAGGAGTATTCTTTGGTGAAGAGAATATATTAGTTTCTCCTCAATCAAGATATGCATTTACTATTATATATAAAACTGTTTTTCTTCGTAGTAGGGCTTATAATGCTATGAGTCGTGGAATTGATCCTTTGACTGGACATGAAATAAGATATTCAGCTGGCAATTGTAATCAAAATTATAAAGAAAGACAACGTAAATCAAAATATGATAGTGGAAAATATAAAACAGAATTAGATGATGCTAGAGAAACTACAAAATACTTAATTCTTGCAAATACCAATGGAGAAGTTACAGATGCTAGATATCATTCTTATACTGGAATAGAGCAACAAATAACTAGGGATGGAAAAGCTGGTATGGAATTTACTCAGATAATAGAAGATATTAAAAGTGGAAATGATGATTCTAATGCATATAGAAATGCAAAAGTATATGATTGTAGAAATCTTTATGAAGATGGAACAATTGAATATCTAGTAGGAAAAAAATAGTTATAAAATTATTATTTTCTGTGATATAATTTTCTATGGAGGATGTTTTAATGAAAAAAGTATTATTAATATTAATAGTTTGCATATTAGCTTGTGGGTGTACTAAAAATAATAAGAAAACAGGAGGATGGGAAACAATAATATCAAATAGAGTAAATGATATTAGTGAGGAAGATTTAAATAATTTTAACAAAGCTATTAAAAGTTATAAAGATAATAAACTTGAAGCAGTAGTATTACTTGGTAAACAAGTAGTAGCTGGAACAAATTATATGTTTTTAGCTAAAAGTACTCAAAATAGTTATAAAGTTGTAATTGTATATACTGATTTAGAAGGAATTTCTAAAGTAAGCAGTGTAATTGACTTTGATTATTCTTTATATACTGGTAAAAATATTGATGGAGAAACTGAATTATTATCTGGTGGTTGGTATACAGAAAGTACATCTAATACGTATAAATTAGAAGACGAAAAAATAGAGTCTTTGTTTGAGGACGCTACAAGTACACTTGCAGGTATGTCATACAAGCCATTAATTGTTATTGGTAAACAAATTGTTTCAGGAACTAATTATGCAATATTATGTTATGGAAGCGCTACTGTACCAGATGCACAAGAAGGAATTTATTTATTAACAATAAATGCTAGTTTAGATGGAAAAAGTGAATTAGTAAATATTGCATATGTTGATTTAGCAAGTTATAATTAAAAAAAGCATGTGAATAACTGAAGTGAACCCCATTTGAGACACTTTAATAAAAAGCAATTATGATAAAATGATA
>CAMKMS010000005.1 GCA_946413985.1 uncultured Mycoplasmatota bacterium | reverse complement strand
GGCGAAAATAGTGTAAGCGAAGATAGCAAGTTGCCAATTTTTTTTTGCAATAAAATTATGTATTTTATACATAATTTTTTGTTTTTGTGTTAATTATTATAGATTTTTTTAAAAAAATGTGTTAAAATTTATTTCATTGATGGAGAAGGAAAGAGAGAGAAATTTTGCTTTATAGAGATTTAGTGGTTGGTGGAAACTAAAATGTGAATTCTCAAAAATGGTTCTGGAGTCAATTTTGTGTGATTCGCAATAAGAATTAAAGAGCATGTAAATCATGAATTAAGGTGGTACCGCGGTTAAGAATCGTCCTTTATTTATGATTTTTTTATTTTATAAGGAGATGATAATCATGAAAAAGAAAAAATATTACATCAGTACAGCAATTGCATATACTTCTGGAAAACCTCATATTGGTAATACTTATGAGATTATTTTGGCTGATGCTATTGCGCGCTATAAAAGACTAGAAGGGTATGACGTTTATTTTCAAACTGGAACTGATGAACATGGTGAAAAAATTCAAACTAAAGCAAAGGAACAAAATAAAACACCAAAAGAATTTGTTGATGAAGTAGCAGGAGAGATTAAAAGAATTTGGGATATAATGAATATCAGTTATGATAAATTTATAAGAACTACTGATAAGATTCATGAACAAGAAGTTCAAAAAATATTTAAGAAAATGTTCGATAAAGGTGATATTTATCTTGGGGAATATGAAGGAAATTATTGTGTCCCTTGTGAATCATTTTGGACTGAATCACAATTAATAGATGGAAAATGTCCTGATTGTGGTAGAGAAGTTACTTTGAGAAAAGAAGAAGCTTATTTCTTTAAATTATCAAAATATCAAGATAAATTAGAAAAATTATTTAGTGAGAATGCTGATTTTTTAAAGCCAGAATCAAGAAGAAATGAAATGTTAAATAATTTTATTAAACCAGGCCTTGAAGATTTATGTGTTTCTCGTACATCATTTGATTGGGGAATTAAGGTTCCATTTAATGATAAACATGTTGTATATGTATGGTTAGATGCACTTACAAATTATATTACTTTTCTTGGATACGATGTTGATTCTCCTAGCAAAGAATTTAAAAAATATTGGCCAGCTGATTTACATCTAATTGGAAAAGATATTGTTAGATTTCATAGTATATATTGGCCAGCATTTTTATGGAGCTTAGATCTTGAATTACCCCATTTAATATTTGGTCATCCATGGTTACTTTCAAATAATGATAAAATAGGTAAATCAAGAGGAAATGCAATATACGCGGATGATTTAGTTAGTAAATATGGTGTAGATGCAGTAAGATACTATGTATTAAGTGAAACTCCTTTTGCTAATGATGGTAATATTACACTTGAATTATTAGAAGAAAGATATAATTCTGATTTAGCTAATATTCTTGGTAATTTGGTTAATAGAACATTAGCAATGGATAAGAAATACTTTGATTCAAATATAGAAAATCCGAATATATATGAGAGTGTTGATGATAACTTAATAAGTTATGCTAAAATGTTACCAAGCATTGTAAAAACTAAAATGGACTCACTTAAAATTAGTGAAGCAATTGAAGATATATTTGAATTATTAAAAAGAAGTAATAAATATATTGATGATACTACTCCTTGGGTTCTTGCAAAAGATGAAGCTAAAACTGATAGATTAAAAACAGTTTTATATAATTTACTTGAATCAATTAGAGTAAGTGCAGTATTGTTAAGACCATTCATTCCAGAAACTTGTGATAAAATATTTAGAATGTTAAACACAAAAAATACTGGATTTGATACATTGGATTTTGCTTCTCTTGAAACAGGGAATAAATTAAATGATGCTGAGATATTATTTCAAAGGATAGAAACTAAGTAATATTACTTAGTTTTTTCTTTAATTTTATTAGTTTATATCATATAATAATTATTATGAAACAAAGAGATAAGTATTTTTTAGTTTTAATGATTTTTTTAATGATAATGGTTCTTGTATTATCATATTTTTATAATAGATATAATAATACTGGTATAGTTAATGAAAGTAAAGAATTATTAGGTGATATATATTCTTTAAAAAGTGGAGAGTATGAATTAAAAAATGGTTTACTTTTTAATTCAAATAAAGAAAGAGTAAATGATAAAGAATATATTAAGGCATCTGGAATTATTTATGTTGATAAATATTTGAATGTTAGATTTAAATTAAATATAGATAATTCATGTATAAGTAAGACTTCATTAGGTAATATTAAATTTGAGAAAAATCATTGTACTGATTATAAAAAAATTAGTGTACAAATGACAAAGAATAATAATTATATTGCTTTTGAAACAAATGATATTTTGGAATATATGGTATCTGACAAAGATGATTTTAAAGGAATTTGGAAGAAACAAGAAGACAATAAAAATATTATTATCAATTCTTATAGCGAAGGAAAAAACTATATTTGGTTTAAGGATAGTGATGGTAATCTTAGTAAGACATATACTTTCAGTATAGATTGTTTAGATACAAATAATGCCAGATATAAGAGTAATATTTTTTATTGCAGTGGCTCTACTATTATACTTGATGATATTAAATGGATAGTTATTAAGGATAGTAATACTAATATAAAATTAATGAAATATATGCCTTTAGATAAAAAGATGGAATTTACAACTAATAAAAATGATTTTAGATGGAGTACTTCAAGTATTAATTATTATTTAAATAGCGAATTTATTAATGAATTATCTAGTGATACTATAAATAATCTTATTTCTACAGAAATATGTGATGATTATGATAGTACAAACTGTAATAATGAAGTATGTGGTGGAAGAAGTAAAGAAGAAATGGAAGAAAACAATTATATGTGTTCAGTTTATATTAATAGTAAAGTTAAACTAATATCATATGATGAGTTTAATTATGCATATGTAAAAAGTAAGAATAAAGAAGTTTTAGGTGGAAATTATTGGTCAATAAATTCAATAAATTATAAAAATGGTACTTCTATTTTAAATAATTTTGATTATTATATTTTAGAAAATCCTACTAATAAATTGGATATCAAGCCGGTTATAATTGTTAACAAATAACTTGAATTTTTAGTGAAAATCAGTTATTATTATGTTATATAGTAGGAGGATACCTTATGGGTGAAATAAAGGGTCAGACAATTTTCTTATCTATTGTTGGTATTTGCACACTATTGGTTGCTATTGTTGGTGCTACTTTTGCTTGGTTTAGTATTACTGTAACTGGTAATGAAAATCCTACAGATATAATAATTAATTCTGGAACTTTGGGACAGGTTAATTTTAATGATGGTACAACAATAGATATAAAAAGCTTGATGCCTGGAACATTTACAACTAAAACGTTTACAGTTAGTCAAACTGATCCTTCTGCAACTGGTAAGATTTCATACAATATCGTATTAAATGTTAAATCTAATACATTGTCTCCTGTTAGTGAAGGTGCATTTGTACATTCCTTAAAATCAAGTGGTAATAATAATGGTGGAACTCTTGCTTCATTAAGTGAAACTCTTGTTCCTGAGAATAGCTATATAATTGGTAGTGGAATAATTGAAGGTTATGAATCTCATAGATATGAATATACTATTGGACTTAAAAACTTAAATATAAATCAAAATGCTGCTCAAGGAAAAACGTTTTCTGGATATTTATCAGTAGTATTAACAAATGATGGAATTCAAAGTAATAATTAATTTGTAAAATAAAAGTGAAGTAATTCACTTTTTTATTTGGTTTTATTGATAAGAATAATCAAATTTGTTATGATTGTTTTATAATGAGGGTATTGTATGGAGAATAAAAAGAGTAAAAAATTTAGTATTGTACTTTATAGTATTGTTCTTTTATCAATGGTAATAATGGTTTATTCTTTTTATTTTTTGTATCAAAAAAAGATTGTGGAACCATCTAATAAAGAAACAATTGTTAACAAATTTTCTATGTTATTAATGTTTAATAAAGATAATCAAATTAATGCACATAATATTAAATATGGATGGAGTGAATCAAGAGAATTTACTATTGAAAATTACAGTAATGATACTATTGGAAAGTATAAAATAATTCTTGAAATAGTAACACCTCTTTCAAATATGATTGATGAAAATTTTGTTTATCAAATAGTGGGTAATTCTATTAGCAATGATACATCAAATAAAGTAATAAATGTAAGTGAAACACCAATACCAGTTGTAAATAAAGATTTAGGGACAGCTATTATTACTCCTAAAAATACTCATAGTTATAAAATAGTATTTAATCTAAAAAAAGGGGCAAAGAAATATCCTTCTGAAAATATTTTTTCAGTTAGAATAAAAGTAATAAATGCTGATTAGGTGAAAAAATGGAAGAAGATAAATCTATAAAACGTAAAAGAATTTGGAAAACTATCACTAAAACAATTAGTTATACTATAATTATTATTTTAATGATAATTGCATCATTTTTTATATTCTATGTAATTAGTGGTAAGTTAGCAGAAAAACAAGGTAAAACACCACCATTTGGATTATACACAATAATTAGCCCAAGTATGACTCCAAATATTAAAGTATATGATGTTGTTTTTGTTAAGAAAGTTGATACTAATAATTTAAAAGTAAATGATGTAATCACTTTTTATTCAACAAATGCTTTTTTTGGAGGAACTCCTATAACACATAGAATAGTTGAAATACTAGATGTGCCTGAAAGTGGTACAATGTACAGAGTTAAAGGAGATGCAAATGAAGATGCTGATGAAGAAAAAGTACTTCCAAGTAATGTTATAGGAAAAGTTTTATTTAGAATTCCTAATCTTGGAAAACTACAATTCTTTTTGGCATCAAAAACTGGTTGGTTAGTTGCTATTTTGATTCCAGCTGTTGTTATTTTGATATATGATATTTATAAATTAATAAAACTAATAATGGTAAAGAAGAAATTAGATAAATATAGTCCTAATTCAATATAAAAAAATAAACTATTTATAGTTTATTTTTTATTTAAAATCATCTTTATTATAGAAGATTCAAATTTTTCTTGATCTGCATTGTTTAAATCAACATTTCTTGTTCTATGTATTTCTATTCCAAGTTCAAATCCTATATTATGCATAATCCATTCATTATATAAAGATTCTTTACTTCTATTCCATGAAGATGGATTTTCTTTTTCATATTCTAATAATATATTTATTATTTCTTTTATTTCTTCGCAAGATTTAATTTTATATGAATTGCATATACATATATCTGGGTCATCTAGATTTCTAAAATCAATAATATATAAATCATTTGAATCAACGATAATATCTTTTATGGTTTGTATATCAGATATATAAATATATCCATTACTATAACTTGAATAAGGTGAAATATCATATAATGCTTTTTCATTATATGGATAGAGTTCATTTTTATTATTTGTTTTAGCTTTAGCGGTTAATAAAATAGCAAAGTATGTTGTAATGAATAAAATAATTTTTTTTATTTTTGTTTTATTCATATTTATCTCCTTATAATTAAAATATTTTAGCATAAAAAATCAAAATAGTAAAAAACTATTTTGATATAAAAGTGATTATTTTATACATTATTATGGAAATAACCATTAATAAGAAAATACCGCTCATTACGAGATTTAAATTGAAAATTTGACTTCCATATAATATTAGATAACCAATGCCTGCTTTTGATGTTAAGAATTCTCCAGTTACAACTCCTATTAAACACATTGAGATATTTATTTTTAAAGTATTAAGTATTGTTTTTTTATTCGAAGGAATTACTAAATAGTAAAGTATATCTATTTTAGAAGCATTAAACATTTTAAGAAGTTTTATTTTGTTTTTATCAGTGGATTCAAATCCAGTATATATATTTTGAATACTAACAATTATAGAGATCAGTATAGACATTAATATTATACTTTTTGTATTAGCTCCACACCATATAATTATTATTGGACCAAGAGCTACTTTAGGAAGAGAATTTAAAACTGTTAAATAAGGGTCTATAATTTTTGAAAGTATTTTAAAATTATATAATAATATTGATATTAATATTGATAGTAGAGTAGTTATAGTAAAAGAAATGATTGTTTCTTTTATAGTTATATAAATGTGATTGAAGAGATTATTATCTTTATATAGGTTTAATAGCGTTTTTAGTATTTTTAATGGTGAACTAAATATAAATGAATTTATATAATTATTATCAGATAAATACTCCCATAGGATTATAAATAATATAAGAATTAATAATTGAAAGAATAAAACTAATAATTTTTCTATTTTTATTTTTTTTAGATATTTTCTATATGACATCAATTTTGTAAGTCTTTCCAAATTAAATTATAGTATTCTTTTATATTATTTTTATCTATCTTATAAGTATTTATAATTTTGGATGGTATTTTAGATAATACTATTATGGTGTCACAAATTTCTAATGCTTCTTCTAAATCATGTGTAACTATAATAAATGCTTTTTTTTCTTCATTTATTATTCTCATTACATCATTTCTTACATTAATTCTAGTTTGATAATCTAATGCTGAAAAAGCCTCATCTAATAATAGTAAATCCGGTTTAATAGCAAGTGTTCTAATTAAAGATACTCTTTGTCTCATACCACCTGATAATTCATTTGGATACTTGTTTTTATATTTATATAAGTTATATTTTTTTAATAAGTATTTAACATATTCCTTATTAGTTTCTTTTAAAATATTTTTAATTTTTAAACCAAGTATACAGTTTTCATATATAGTTAAATGATCAAATAAAAGATCATTTTGAAACATATATCCAATTATTAAATTATCTTTATATTGTATTTTACCATTATAGTCTTTATCAAGTTTTGAAATAATATTAAGTAAGGAACTTTTTCCACATCCAGATGGGCCAATAATGCCTAGATGTTCATGTTCTGTAACATTAAATGATATATTATCAAGTACTTTTGTTTCTTCCTTTATCGAATAGTATGATTTGTAAAGATTATTTATTGTTATTAAATTCATTAGTCATTAATATTTCAATAGGTGGAATTTTTTCTATAGTTTTTCCATAAATCATTATATCAACAAGTCTTTTATAATCATCTATGTTTACATAAGTACTATCATACCAAGCATCACTTTCTTTATATCTTTCAACTAGAACTGTTAGTTCATTTAATGAGATGTCAGGAAATTCTGGTAGTATTATTTCAGCAATTTTTGAAGACGTATTATTTTTTACAAATTCAAGGCCTTTATTTAGAGCATTATTAAATTTTGTTATTTTATCTTTATTATTATTTATAAAGCTTTCTTTTGAATAAAATGCGGTATAAGGAACTACACCTGTTATTTGCCCTAAAGAAGTTAGGATGCAACCATATCCTTCTTTTTCAATATTAGTTGCATTTGGTTCAAATAAATTAACAAAATCTCCTTGATGAGCAATATATGCACCAGATAGGGATGCAAAATCTACACTTGTATCTATTGTTAATTCACTTTCTTCTATTTTTTCTACATTTAGAGCATATTTAAACATCATTAGTGGCATACCAGCAGTTAGTTAAAAAAAGTTATAAAGATAAACTATTATCATATTATTAATTATGAAAATAATAAATGTGTTTAATAAAGATGGTAAAAGTATAAAGTTGTTAATTAAAGAATTATTAAAGGATAATAACTATGAAAAATAAAATAGCTTTTTATATAAGATTATCAAAAGAAGATGGTGATAATATTGAAAGTGAAAGCATTAAAAATCAAAGAGATATTTTAAATAGTTTTTTAAAGTCATTTCATGAATCATTTGAATATATTGATGAATATGTTGATGATGGATATAGTGGATCAAATTTTAATAGACCAGCATGGAAGAAATTGATAGAAGATATAAATAATAAAAAAATAAATACAATAATTACAAAAGATTTATCAAGGATGGGTAGAGATTATATTTGTATGGGTGAATACATAGAAAGAATATTTCCAGAAAATAATATTAGATTTATAGCTATTAATGATGATATTGATACTTTAAAGGAAACACCAGGATTAGAGTTTTTACAATTTAAATTAGTATTTAATGATTATTATTTAAAAGATACATCAAAAAAGATTAGAAGAGTATTAAAAAATAAAAAAGAGAGGGGAAAGTTTTTAGGGAAAAAAGCAGTTTATGGATATAAAAAAGATAAAAATGATAAATATCATCTAGTAATAGATAAGAAAGTAAAAAATAATGTAATATTAATTTTTAATTTAATAGCAAATGGATATAGTATTAATGATGTGTGCTCTATATTAAAAGAAAAGAAAATAAAAAATCCAGATAGTTATATTAAAGGAATAAATAAATATGATTGGTGTTATAAAACAATTGAAGAAATGATTAAAAATGAAACATATATAGGAAACATAACTCAAGGAAAAAGAAAGAAAATTAATTATAAATCGAAAAAAGAAATCAGAATTCCTATCAAAGACTGGATTGTAGTTAATAATACACATAAACCAATTATTAGTAAGGAATTATTTATAAAATCAAATGAAATGCTGAGAAGGAAAAAGTATATTAGAAATACAAATAGTTATATACTAAAAGGTCTTATTAGATGCAGTAATTGTAATCATCTTATGACTATGATGTTTATAAATAATAGAAGATATGTTTGCTGTAGTAGATATCTATCATGTAAAAAATGTGTTTCTAATACGATTAATTATGATGATTTGGAAATAATAGTAGTAAAGAATATTAACAAGCTTTTAAGAAAGTATTGTTTAGATAAAAAAAATATTGATTATTTAATAAAAGAAAAAAAATTCGAGTTAATTGATAAGGTAAGTATTTCTAAAAATAAAAAAATTGAAATATTCTATAGGTTTAAAGTATAAAACTTTACTTTTTCTTTACTTAGTAGTTGCCATTTTTATTTACTAGTAATAATTATTATGATACAATTAGTTTAGATTATAGGAGGAAATTATGGGAAATGATATGTTTAGATTATCACCATCTGATTCAATAAGAGAAGGACAAAAACAAATTGCTCAAGCAGGTGATTTTATTCATCAAACTAATGATTTATATAATACTGTAGATAGTTTATTAGAAACAGGTTATACTTCACCAGCTGCTAGAGAAATCTATGCTAAGATTCAATTAAAGAGACCTGTTCTAGATGGAGTTGCAAAGACTTTAAATAATTATGGAAATTATATGATTAATTCTGGTGCAACAACAATTAGAACTGATGAATCTATTGCTGATGGGGTAAAAATTCAATAAGGAGGAAATAATATGACTAATGATTCTACTACAATTAAATATCAAGTAGTTCGTGATGGAGTAAATAAAATTGACGAAATTGCTAATAAGATGTCTTCAATTTTTAGTGAGTTTGATAGTTCAATGTCAAAAGTTTTAAATCCAGAGGTTTTTGCTGGTGTTGCTGCTGATGCAGTTGGAAGTGATTATGCGACATTAAAAAGTCAGTTTGAAGATTTTATTCAATTAGTAAAGCAATTTGAAGAGGAATATAGAAAAGCTGCAAATATAATGGAGACACATGAAACTACTTTAGAACATAAAACCGAGACAATTAATCAAGATCTTGTAAGAATGTAAAAAAATTGTTTTTTAACAATTTTTTTTATAACTTTTTTTAACTATCTGCAGTTCGTCCAGCTAATACTTTTTTACCTTTTAATTTTTCTAAAGTAAAATTATTTTTTAATTTACAATCTCCAACTATGAATTGTCCATCTCTTTTAGTAAGTGATGCAAATGTAATTAGTTTTTCTTTTGAATTATTATATACATAAATTGTCGCTTCTGGGCCTGATAAACCTATTTGTGCATCATCTGATAATATAGAAGCAGCAACTTTATCAGCTCCTGGAGTAAGTATTACTTCAACATCTAATCCTTCATTTTTAAAGTAATTATTTTCAATAGCAACATACCATGGGGCATAAAAAACAGAATGCGTTACTTCCGAAACAATGATTTTGTTATCATCTTTTTTAGGTTTAATAAAGTATATTAATGATAATATTAATATAATTAAAAAAACAATACATATTATAATTTTTTTCATAGAATCCTCACTTTCATTTTATTATATTCATTATTATTAAAATGTGTGTGTAAAGTATATAAGATAAATAAGATATAAATTGTTTGGTATGATATAATTTTTTTATGAATGATATATATTTTTGGATAGCACAATTATTGGGACTAGAAGCATTATTATTATCAATTATAAGTTATAGGAAAAAAGGAAATAACAAAACAATAATGTTGCAAGCAGTCTCTTCATTTTGTTATGTTGTTCACTATTTATTATTAGGAGCATATAGTGGTTTTTTAATATGTCTTTTGGATTTTTTTAGAGATGTTATGTACTATAAAAGTACTAATGATAAATTAATATTTTTATTTTTTACACCATTTTATATTTGGATAGGAATACTTAATTATTCTAAATTTATTGATTCTCTTCCAATAATAGCGAGTATAAATGATGGTTATATATTTACAAAATATAAAAAATTAATTCTTATTGGTTCAATTATATCTTCAATATTGTGGATTTGTTATGATTTAACATATAAATCATATTCAGGTGCTTTAACTTCTCTCATAATAATTGTTTCAAATATATCGGTTTTATTATTTAATAAAGAAATAACTGATATGAAGTCACAAATAAATATTTCAAAAAGAAAGTAAACTTTCTTTTTGTTTGCTATTAAAAATAAATAGATTTTGTTATAATATCTTTTAGAGGTAAAAACATGACATTAAATGATAAACAAATTGAAGCGGTAAACCATAAAGAAGGACCATGTTTAGTTTTAGCAGGAGCTGGTTCTGGAAAAACAAGAGTTTTAACAGAGAGAATTATTAAATTAATAGATGATGGAGTAAGTCCTTACAATATATTGGCTATTACTTTTACAAATAAAGCTGCTCGTGAAATGAAAAGTAGAGTGGAATCAAAATTAGGAAGTATTGCAGATTCAATCTTTATTGGAACTTTTCATTCTTTTGGATTAAGAATTTTAAGAGAAAATCACCTTGAAGCTGGGTTTAAATCTAATATAACAATTTTAGATCAAGATGATACAAAGGCATTAGTTAAAAGAATTCTAAAAGAAGAAGATCTTGATCCAAAAGATTATGATATTAAACATATAATAGGAAGAATTAGTTCTTCAAAAAATGCTGGGGTTAGTCCTAGCGAGTATAACAGATTATATTTAAGAGAAGAAGATAAAATAATTGCAAGAGTATATGAAAAATATATTAAACTTTTAAAAGAAAATAATTCTGTTGATTTTGATGATTTATTATTAATACCTGTTGAATTATTAAAAAGGAATAATGAAATATTATCACATTATCAAGAAAGATTTAAATATATATTAATTGATGAATATCAAGATACAAATAGTATTCAATATGAATTATGTAAACTATTAGCAAAAAAATATCAAAACATATTTGTAGTTGGGGACCATAATCAATCAATATATTCTTGGAGAAATGCAGATTATAAGAATATATTAAATTTTGAGCATGACTATGATAATGTTCATGTTGTTTTACTTGAAGAAAACTATAGAAGTACTAATAATATATTAAAAGCAGCTAACTCCGTAATTAAAAATAATAGTGAGGGGAAAAGACTTGATTTATGGACTAGTAGTGGTGATGGAGATAAAATAGATTACATAAGAGTTGATGATGAAATTAAAGAGTCTAACTATGTTATTAATAAAATAAAAGAATTAGTTGATATGGGATACAATTATAGTGATTTTGCTGTTTTATATAGAACTAATGCTCAAAGTCGTGTTGTAGAACAAACATGTACAAGTAATTCTATACCATATAATGTAATTGGTTCTTATAAATATTTAGATAGAAAAGAAATAAAAGATTTAATTGCATACTTAAACTTAATATATAATCCAAATGATTCAGTGAGTCTTGAAAGAGTTATTAATACTCCTAAAAGAGGAATTGGTGCAAAGACTATTGATTCTATTAGAGGTAATGCCTTATTAGAAGGAGTTAGTATGTTTGATGCTATTAGTTCTGGGAAAGAATTAGAATGGAAGAAAATTGTTTTAGAACTAATTGAAGATGCAAAAGAATTAAGTTTAGCTGATTTGATTGAAGATGTTCTTGTTAAAACTGGTATGAGAAGTGAATATGAAAATGATTCGTCAGTTGAAAGTGATAGAAGACTTGAAGATTTAGAGGAATTTAAAAGTTTAGCAATAAACTTTGAAGATAATGGTATTTTTGATTTAGAAACATTTTTAGAAAATATTATGCTTGTTAGTGATACTGGGCAATATTCTACTTCAGATAATGTTGTTACTTTAATGACGCTTCATTCAGCTAAAGGATTAGAATTTAAAGTTGTATTTATGATTGGAATGGAAGAAGGTATATTTCCACATGTAAGAAGTTTTGAAAGTGAAAGTGAACTTGAGGAAGAAAGAAGACTATGTTATGTAGGTATTACTCGAGCTAAATCAAAATTATTTTTACTTAGTGCAAGACAAAGAACAATATATGGAAATACTAGTGGGTGTATAGAAAGTAGATTTATAAAAGAAATAGATAAAGATGTAATGAATATTATTGATGAAACTAGAAAAGAAGGAATTCATAATGAAACAAAAATATTCATTAATAATATGTATAATAGTAGTAATTCTAGCGATATAAAAACTGGTGATAAAGTTATTCATAATGTATTTGGTGAAGGTGTTGTAATTAATGTGAATGGTAAAATTGGAACAATTGCTTTTAGTCATAAATTTGGTATAAAACAGATTGCTATAAATCATAAATATTTAACAAAGAAGTAATTAATAAAAAACAAATAAGCTATAATAACTTATTTGTTTTTTATTATTCGTCTTTTTTTTCATTTTTTAATATGCTATAATGTAGTATAGAATGGAATAAAAGAGGTTAGGTTATGTCATTATTTAAAGAATTACAAAGTAGACAAATCCAAAGAAGAGCATATAGTTTCATAAAAAGCCTTAAAAATATGAGTGAAAAAGAGGTTGAAAAAGCTTATCTTGGAAATAAAGAATTTGAAAATAACGAGATAGTATTAAGCTACCTATTTTTTAATTTTCCATCATTAATAAGAATTTTACCTATAGAGTTTCAAAAATCAAGAATAAATAGTAATCTAACAATGTTTAGTAAAGGAAGTAATGAAGCAAAAATCGAATTAGTAAAAAACTGGATTAGCAGGAATAAGTTTTTCATGAATGCTAGTAATGTTGGATTAAAAGAAGATGAAATAAAAGAGTACTTGAAATTATATTTTAAACAGCCAAATGATATTGTTTTACTTTATATGGATGATTTAAGAAGAGTAATTAGTGTACTTTCTGATTATGATTTAAAGCAAACTGAAAGCATTATTGCAAGTTTAAAAGATAAATTTATTGATAGACAATGGGAATATATAATTGAAGTTAATCCATTGTTTATTAAGTATGCATCTCAAAATATTCAAAAGGAAAAAGCTGACGATGAGAAGTTCGTAATGTATTTAAATGGAGAAGCAAGAGATAAATATATAGATTCTCAATTAGAAAAAATAGAAGTTGATTTAAACCTATTAAAAGAAGCTGATGTGGATATACAAAGAGAATATATAAAAAAGAGACCATATATTATTAATTATTTGGATTCAAATATTATTTCTAATGTATTAAAATATGATATTAATTTAATAAAGTATCTTAATTTGTCTTTGCCTAATAACAAGGAAAATAATACACAAGAAATAATAGCTAGTGTTATGGATATTCTAGAAAATAAATCAAATAAAGAAATAGTAAATATTCTAGTTAATAAATGTGTATTAAATGCAAAAGGTAAATTGTATAGGTTTAATCCAAAAAGTAATGATATTAGTTATCAATATACAAAAAGAATAATGACTAGAATACAAAGATTTTCAATTAATCAAATTATTACTCTTATTATGATTGATGCAAATTATGTTCTCCCATATGTTGCACCTATATATAGTGATAGTACTCCAAAAGATGAAAAAGAACAAATAATAATAGATTCTAATTTGAGGTGTTTAAATGTATTTAAATCATATTTTGGAGAAGATATTTATTCTAAATATTATAAAATAATTAATAAAATATATAGTGAATATTTAGAAAATTATGAAGAATACACTTTTAGTAGAGATTATAAATGCATATTAGAATTATTAAAAGTATTATTTAATAAAGCAATTATAGAGAAGAATAATGTTGATAAGATTGCAATGTTTATTGGTACATCTCTAGCATATAAGAAAAATAAGGATGATAATACTAAGAAGTTGTGTATAAAATTATTAAATGAAATTTTATCAACTGCATATGATACTACTATAACAAATAATAAAGAAATATATAATATTAATTCTCTAGAATTATTTGATAAAAGATTATCATTTATTAACAAAGAATTACTTGATGATTTTTCGAAGTATAATTTTGTTAATATTTCTAATTTACTTTTAATTATTAAATCAGATTTAATGTATGATTTATTTAAAATGTATTATGAAATACTAGTACATATATATGGAGAAAGTAAGGAAATACTTTATAGAATTATTGAAAACTTTAATTATTACAAATCAATACTAAGTGAAGTAAAAGATAAAGAATTAACTAATGAAGAATTAGAAAATCTTGTAATATTATTATCAACATTCTTTAATCCTTATAAAATTGAAAAGAAAGCTTCTTTAAGTGAATATGATACAATAGCACTTAAAAAGATTGTTAATGAACTATCAAATATTAAAGATGAAGAAATTTATAAAAATATTCTTTGTAATTATTTATTCAATAAATCTTATGATGAAAAAGGAGATATTGGATGGTTAGAAACTGATACAATTAAGCAAGTATGTGATATATATGAAACAGAATCATTAAGATCATTTGAAGTGAACAATAATAAGTTGTTTAGTGATGATGAAATAAATCTATTTACTATGACAAAATTATTACTAGGAGTAAATGATTTTGATTTATTAATATCTTTTTTAGAAAATGTAATTAATAATAAAGTTAGAAGAAATATTTTAAGTTCTATGAATTTATTTAATAAATTAAAAGAACATAGAGTTGAATTAATTAATAATGAAATAGTTTCTTTTGCTGAAATAGAGGAACTATATGATACAAGGCCAGATTTAGTTATTAAAAACAGAAGAGATGGTGTTGATGTTTATACGATTATTGGTCAGGATTTTAGGATACTATGTTCTACAAATGATGATGGAAATAAATATGAATGTATAAATGTAAGCAAATTAAATAAAAATGTTTATGCATATGATAGATTATTAGAAGGAAGAAGTGTAAGATTTGTTAATGAAGATGACAAAACTACTATTGTAATTAATAGCGATAATATAGATGAAAAAAAAATGGAAGCATCTTACATAGTTATTACAAGTAAATTAACTTCTGATTTAGTAGAAATAGCAAAAGATAATAATCTTAAAATAGTAGAGATACAAAGTGAGTAGATGAAATATGATTGAAAAAATAAAAAATAAAATTGATGAAATGAAAAAAGATGAATCATCACTAAAAAAATATGTGAAGAGCTTTTATGACTCAAAAAAAGCTAATGAACTATTTAGCAGTAATGATGAGTTTAATTTATTAAAAGAAGGTTCAAAAGGACAAAATAAAAAAGAAGATGAATATTTTTAATTATTCATCTTTTATATTGTCATTTTTATCAAATTTTATATCTAGGAATTTTCTACTAGCTAAATAATCACACATATGAACAAATCTTTGATATTTTGTTGTAGGTGCTTCTAATACTTCTTCACCTTTATAATTTTTTGTCCATGGTCCCATATGAGTTTTAATTATATCACAAACAAAGTTTACTTCTTCTTCACTTAATTCTAAATCTTTTTTATTATCTTGTATGTAATTTGCAATTAGAATTGGATGTTCAAAAGTGGTATATTCACTTTTTACAAGTCCACTTTTTAGACCATCATGAAGTGTTAATGCCATTATTATTAAATCTTTTTCGTCATCTGTAAAATTATTTAATGATTCATCAGCAAATAATTCAATAGCAATTCTTACTGCGGCTTTTGTATGTCTTACAAGTCCTCTATTTCCAAGAGAAAAACTAGGATGATATTTTCCAGTACTGCTAGCAGGTACTTCAAAAAAGTAAGATGGTAGTTTATCAATCATAGTGATTAAACTATTCTGAATTCTTTTGCTTTTTATATAATTTATTTCTTTATTGAATATTTCATGCATAATAAAAACCTCATAATAATTATATAATAATTATTGTTATTTATCTATACATATATAACCTTATAAAAAATAATATATTCTTTTTATTGAATAATACAATTATTTTTGGTAAAATACTTATTAGATAGTAGGTGAATAGAAAATGAAAAAAATTATGAAAATAGCTTTTGGTTTTATGCTTGTTTGTTTATTATCTTTAAATTACATTAAAGCTGATTGTAATGATGAAGAATTAAATGAATGGGCTACAAAAGTAGAAGTGGTTTTTACTGAAAATACTCTTACGAGTAGCAATATTGCTAAGTATGCATATTTCTTATCAATTACTCCTTATAGAGAGGATGTAAAAATCATTGTTATTGATGAAAAAGGAAATAAAGCAGAAGGAGAAAAATTCGAGGAAGTAGACTTGTATGGTGTAGGAGCATTTACTAATCTTGAAGAAGAAACATATAAAGTTAATGTTTATGGAGCAAAAGGAAGTAAGTGTGATGGAGTTTTACTAAAAAAACTTACTTATACTGTTCCAAGATTTAATAGAAGAGTAAAAGATGCAAGATGTGAAAATAATAGTGATCTTGAAATATGTAAGACTTTTACTAATTCTACTAAAGATATGACAGATCAAGAATTTAGTAAAGAAATAAATAAATATGTTAAAGATAATGATACTGGAATGAATAGTCTAGTAACAACAATATTAAGTTATGTATTATTTATAGTTGTTCCTGTCTTAATTGTAGGTATTTTCTATTTTAAAAAGATTAAAAAAGTTAAGAAAGAAGAAAGGGAAAGATAGTATTATGAATAAGAAGACTTTAAAAGTATTAATTTCCCTAGCTTTATTATTTGTTTTTACAAGTAATGTTAACGCTTCATTAAGATGTAATTCAGATGATGAAGAGGTTACTATTACTGAGACAGGAATTACAGATGCCGGATTTGATGCAACATTACCAGTTTGTAAGTGGAGAAGAGCTGAAGGTTATAGACCTCATAGTGGATATAGTTCTTATGATGCTGCATTAGCTGCTGGAGATTCTCTTGTAATTCATTATGTTGAGAGTTTAGATGCAAAAAGCCTTGTAGGTCAAAAAGTACCTTTGTGTAAAGATCCAGAAAGAAAAGTAACTGCTAAGGTGACTTGTGTTGAAACTGTAACATCAACTCATCATTATAAAGCTAATGATTGTTCATCTAAGAGTCAAAGTGAGTGTACTGGTGGTTGTAGTTGGAATGCAGGAGATGAAAGTACTCCGGGCTCTTGTGGTGGAAATAATGGATATAATTATTACACTTGTCCTGATGGCTTTAGTCCAAGTGGACGTTTATCTTCAAGTACTACCTGTACAAGAACAAAAGAATATAATTATGATCCAGTTACAGCAGGTCAAGATGTAGTTGCAGAAGCAAAAGCTGATTTTGGAAATGGAACATGTACTGCAGATTATACATTACAATGTCCTTTATATATATGTGATAGAACTTATAAAAACTTTTCACTTTGTACACCAGATTTTGATATAGCAGGTCAACCAGCTTATTGTGTTAACCCAAGTCAACCATTTTATCAAAATGGTGAATCTGATAACTATCAATATGATGATTCATTCAATGTATTTGACTGTGCAAGTAGTTATAGTACAGTAGATTGTGGATACGCAAATATATTAATTGAAGGAGCTTATTATAATACAAGTGATAAGGCAATTAACACTGCTTTAAGACTTTGGAGTGTTCATTCAGGTCAAACTGGATTTGATAAAACTGGTGTTGCTAATTTAACTGGTGAGGATTGTAAGACTGTAACATATTTTACAACTGATGAAAATAATGATTATGTTAATGTTTATAAACAAACTCATGATTATATAATGGTTGTAGCAAAAGATAAATTTTATGATGTAGCAAGACTAATGGATCATATTCCTCCTGAAGAAAATGGAAATACAAGAGGAGAATTAAATGGTAATACATTTGAAGCAATTGCATGTTTAACAACTTCAGAGTTACGTAATATGACTAAAGTTAAAAAGATGAGAGGTGTTATGTGTGGCACTGAACCAAATGCTGATTACAGAGTGGCATTTGAACTTTACTTTAATACTTTAATTGGAAATCAATATATGAAAAATCACTTGAGTAAGTTGTATGGTGGAGGTAATGGTTCAAAACCAACAGCAGCAACATTACAAAGTGAATATAGTTTTGAAGAATCAACTTCATCTTCTTCAGTAGAAACATGGGTAGAAGTTACATTTGAACATGAAGAGTTCTGGGATGAAATCAAAGATGAAGAAGTTGAGTGTAGTGATGCTAAATTAGCTGAATTAAGAACTAAATTAATTAGAGAAGGTAAAACTGCTAGTGAAGCAGATGCTATAATTAATCAAATTAAACCTTATTGTCAAGTAAAAGTAACTGTTACAGATGAAGATGGAAATGTTATTGTAGATGAACAAGATATTAAGAAATGTATTAAGCATTTTGGATGTAGAACTACAACATTTAAATTTGCAATTTGTGATATTATGAATAATAGTGGAAAAGATATTGAAATAAAAGTTAAATATCAAAGAGAAAAGAGTAGTTATAGTGTTAGAAAATACTATTCATGTGCAAATGCAAATGTTAATCAAACATTATTCGCATTCTTTAAAGATGATGATGATTCAGATAGTGGTTTAGGAGAGGCAACAGAAGTTGGAAGAGACGAAGCAGTAACAACATTCTCAGTAACAAATTATAAATGTGATGGTGGATGTAATGATGCTAGTTTAAGAATAGAAGGAAAAGATTCATGTGAAAATGATCAAAATAACTATAATGGTATATATAGTACAAAAGTAAAAGATCCATCATTAAAATGTATTGTTAATTTAGAAGAGCCTTCTGCTAAAAATAGATATGATTATAGTAGCTATTTTGGAGTAAATACTAACTTCTGTAGAGTTTATTGTAGTGATGAAGCAGAATATGTACTTGCTGATAAAGTTAAAGCAATATCAGGAAGAACATTTATGTATGATATAGAATTCCCTGCAAAGAATACAAAAGAATTGAATTATAAATTGACTAGTGTAGTTAAAGAGAAGAGAACATGTTTATCTGAAATATATTATAGTCATTTATATAATCTAGATGACTTTAAGACTGATTATGGTCTAACAGATGAAGAATTTGCAAAACTAAAACAAAGTAAAACATTCGCAGGATTATTTAATGTATTAAAAGAAAAATATTCTTCAGAAAATGAAAGAGAAGAAGTATTAAATCAAATCATATATGATATATATAATTGTAACTTCTATAGTGAAAAGACTATCAAAGATGCTGGGGTAGAAATACCTAAGAATTATAAAACAACTTTAATAAGTAAAGTTAAGAATATATATAAAGAAAGCAATAATTATGGTTTGGGTTCTGATAGAGAAGGAAATAAAACTGCTCAGACTCACGCATATAATGTTAAATATGAATTTGGTGCAATAAATAAAGATAATAATAATCGAATAAATAATGTAAGTAATACATCTGTATTTACTGGTAAGCTATCTTCAATAAGTTATTGTAAAGATAAAAGTGGTAACTTGTGTTATGGATATGATTCTAATAATGATGCAGCATCATATAATTATCCAGCTAATAGACCAGCATCAAAGAAAACATATACATTATTTGGTGGTAAGAATATAGATGTTCCAACAAATGATTATGCAAGATTTACAGTTACATCAGAAATTAATTATTATAACAATAATAAATATCAAGCAGATTATGGAAGTGGAAAAGTAGTACCTGGAAATACTAATTCTAGCTTATTGACATTACCAAGCTTCTCTTATCCAATTGATAAAAATGCATATAATTTAGATGCATGTAGAACTTCTCTTGAAAATGGCGTATATCATAGATGCGTAGTTTCACAAGTTCTAAATCCATTGTCTTTCTATAGAAATGAAACTGCTGGAAAATTAACAATAAATGAGAATAATACATTTACATGTTATGTTGATGTTAAAAAACCTAATTGTGATGATCCATCTAAACCTACATGTGAAGAAAAATCAGCAGCTTTATATAGAAATGTTGATCCAGCAAATTTATTCCCTTCAGGAGTAAAAGAAAAATCAAACTGGAGTACTGCTAAAGGATTAATTATAAAAGAATTTATTGAAGCAAATTCTAATAAATATAGTACTGATAATGAATATTTAGATTTTAGTGTAACAATAAATCCAACACAAACAAAAAATATTAAAGAGTTTAATGCTCTTAATGGTAGTTATTCTGATGAATTAATATACAATTGTGAAAAGGATTCAGAAGATGGATATTATTATAATTGCCATAGTTATTTCTTAGATATTCTAAGAGGAAACTCTTCTGAGTATGCAACTGGATATTATGGTAATGTTAATGCAGATAATAAAAAATAAGAGAAAGATTTAATTCTTTCTCTTTTTTTATTTAAAAAAAATATATAATATGGTAAAATAATCATATATTTAAAGGTGAGAATATGAAAAAAATATTTAAAAAAATCGAAGATAAAAAAATACCTCCAAAGAATTATTATATTGTTTTAGGAGTATCAGTCGTTATAATTGCTTTATCTCTTTATTTAAGAGCTTTGTATTTTAATTATAGTAATAATGAATTAGAAAGTGGTATATTCTATAATAGAGTTATTAATAAAATAAGTATAAATGATTTTAATTTCGCTATACTTGAGACAAATGAAGCTTTAATGTATGTTAGTTATACTGGCAATAAAAAAATTGATAGAATGGAAAATAGGTTATATAAAGAACTTGAAAAAAATAATTTAATTGATAAGGTAATTTATTGGAATGTAACAGACTTAAAAAATAATGAATATATTGGAATGTTAAGAAATAAATTTCCAAATATAGCAATAGATATTAATAAAGCACCACTATTAATATATATAAATAATGGTGAAGCGATTGCTTGTAAAGATAGTAGTGAAAAAATGATAGATTATAAAACTTTACAAGATATAGTAATTAAATATGGAATTGAATAGTTTCATATTTTTTTTTGTTAAAAAATATGATATTATTATTATGGATAATATTGGAGACATAATGAAAGAGTATTTTGTATTAACAATAATAGATAATACATTGGTGTTTGACTATAGAACGCTTATGGAAGAAGAAACTATCTTTATTAATAAGAATAATTATTATAAAGATTCTCTTTATTATGATTTAAAATATTATAAAAAACATATAAAGCAAATAGTTGAACTATTGCATAATGCTCAAATTAGTTCCATAAAGATTATTAAACTTGTAACTATTAAGTATCCTGTAGAATTAATAAAAAAATTAGAAATTGAAAACGTTGTATTAGAATTTGATTCATCTTTGAGTTTATCAGATTATAATTTACTATTAGAATTAAATATTATTAAACAAATATATTGTTATTATATGCCTAAGGCTGTTAAAAAAGAATTTATAATGCAAGGATGTAGTATTAATACGAATCAAAATATTAAAATAAGTGATAGATTTATGTTACAGCAAGATGCTTTTGATTATGATACGTTATATTATAAAAAAATAATAAAAATTAATGAAGAATATCCGGGTGTAATGGATGATTTAAGAGATTTTTTAAAGATTAATTATAATCTAAAAGCTATACATATATATACATATTCAAAAAGCTTAATAGAAACAATAGTTAATTATGTAAAAAATGATGAATCAAAAAATGTTATTATATACTTACATCAAGGATATGACAAAGGCGATTTTATTGTAAGCAATTTTGAATGGTTAAAGAAATTAAGTGATAGTTGCAAGGAAAGTTATACATGTGAATTTAGAATTATTTATGCAAATTCTTTTTTAAAGTCAAATCTATTTAAGCAACTAACTTTTAATAATTTAAAGCTTGCTTCTGTATTATGTATTTATGTGTGTGTTGTATCTTTAATTATTGTTAAATCGTACGATTATATTGAAGAAATAAATGTTGAACAAATGAGAAATTCGATATTAAGTGACGCTATAGGTTTTGTTGAAAATTCTAATGATGAAATAGATGATTTGGGCGAAGAGGAAGAAACATATGTTCCGGCAGTAACAGAAGAAGGAATGGAAGATGCAAGTAAGTTGACTGAAAAAGAAATAACTAATAGATATTCTTTTACACCATCAATCAGTAAACTAAAAAAAATAAATAAAGAAATTAAAGGTTATTTAATTATTAGAAATACAAAAATATCTTATCCAGTTGCACAACATTCAGATAATAATTATTATTTAAAATATGATATATATGGAAGAAAGACAAGTATTGGATCTTTATTCTTTGATTATAGAAATAATATTAAAAAATTAAGTGATAATACTATAATATATGGACATAGTATGTTAAATGGTACTATGTTTGGTACTCTAAGAAGTGCTGCTAATAGTAGTTGGAGAGAAGATGAAGATAATTTAATTGTGTCTTTAACAACTGAAAAAGGTACTTTTAAATTTAAGATATTTTCAGTATATAGAGTAGATTATACAACTGATTATTTAAAAGTTAAATTTAATTCTAAGAGTGAAAAAGAAAAATATATTAATATGATTACTAAAAGAAGCCTTTTTAGAAATAATACTAAAGTTGGTGTTAATGATAAAATATTAACAATGTCAACATGTACGGGCGGAAATAATAGAAGGCTTGTTGTCCATGCAGTACTATTGAAGGAAGATAAAAAGGAGAAAGAATGAAAAAAGCATTATTATTTATTTTATTAATAATTCCATTTATTGCTTATGCAGATGAATGTGATAAGGACAAGCATAAAGAGTTTCTAACATTATCAGAGAATATTACATATGATAATAATTATAGTAAAAGTTCTAGTTCGTTTACTATAACGATTTACAATGTATTTGATGGAATGTATGCTAAATATAATAAAGTAACATATAAGCCAGATGATGAAAATACAATTACAATTGAAAAAATACCAGGTGGAGAAAATGTTAATATAGATATATATGGTAAAGATAATTGTTCTTCTTTAAAAAGAATTATTGTAAATGAACCATATTATAATAAATACTATGGATCTAGTTTATGTGAAGGTTATGAAAATAAATTACTTATGTGTTCTTCACAATTTACTTCAACTGAAGTTACTAGGTCTACTTTGGAAAAAGCAATTTATAATTATGATCATAGTATAAAATCAACTGATAATAAAAAAGAAGAAGAGACAGAAGAAACTTTTGCTTCAAAATTTACAGCATTTATTACTTCTTGGGGAATTAAAATTGCTTTAGCAGTTATTAGTACTATATTTTCTATTTCATTATTTAATGATAAATATAGAAAAGTTAAACATGGTATTTAAAAATGAAAAATTTTTTGTTATAATAATATTATCATTAAGATAGAGAAGAGGTATATATATGAAAGAATCCATGTGGGGCTATTTAATTATTGCTTTAGGAGTATTTATAGTAGTAATATTATTCTTAGTGCAAAATTTAACTAGTACAAATGAGCAAGATTATTATTTAAGTAGAGAAATACTAAGAGCATCTATGTATGATGCTGTTGATTATGGAACTTATATGAAATCTGGTAAACTAGTTATGTCTAGAGAAAAATTCGTTTCTGTATTTACTAGAAGATTTGCAGAAAGTGTAAATCCAGATAGAACATATCAACTAGATTTTTATGATATATATGAGTATCCACCTAAAGCTACTATTAGGATTAAAACTACTACTGGAGAAACTACTATAAAAGATAATAGTATTGATTTAGAAATTAATACTTTTATTACTGGTATTTTAGAAACAACAGAATCAACTGGAGAGTATAATATAATTTATTCAACATCAACTGGTGACTATGATGGAGATGGTAATTTTAGTGAGGCTGATATTACTTCAATAGAACAATTCATTAGAACTAATGGAGGAGCTTGTGGAAAATATGCGTCAGTAATAAATGTAAATGGTGATAAAGATTGTGATAATAAAGATTTGATTATATTAAAGAAAGCATTATATAGTGAAGTACCATTAGATGTTAATGGAGATGGAGAATTTTCAGAATTAGATGTTAAAATAATCAGAAAATGTGTTAACAATTCTAATTGTAAAACTGCTTTAACACCTAAACAATTTGTTATTGCTGATGTTACTAATGATGGCAAAGTAGACTTAAGTGATTTGGACCAAATGGAAAAAGTACTTGATACAGCAACTCCAGCAAATTAAAATATCTAATTTATTAGATATTTTTTTTATTATATTGAAAAATAATTTGAATATGTGCTATAATAAATTAGAATAGATTAGAATATATGGAGGAATAAAAATGGGAAGTGTTTTAATTGCTATTAAAAGATTTTTAAAAAACAGGAATACTGTTACAATTCTTGCTATCATAGCATCTTTAGGTGTATTATATGCAGCATATCATTTTAGAATTAAGAAGGCTACTGATCCAGTCAATGTCGCTTATGCTACAAAAGAAATTGGACCAAGAACTTTAATTACAAGCGATATGGTTGCTATAAAAAAAGTACCAGGTGGTGTTGTAAAAGGTAATGCGATTGTAAATAAAAACAGTATTGTTGGAAAATATGTTTCAAATGATGCTGTTATTCCAAAAAACAGTTTGTTTTATAATGATATGGTTGTTGAATGGGATGATATGCCAAGTAGTGAGTTTGAAAACATTAAAGATTGCTATACAGTATATGCTTTAAAGGTTGATTCAGAAACTACATATGGAAATTCAATTTTTCCTGGAAACTATATAGATTTATATTATGAAACAAGTAAAGTTGTCAATAAACAACCAGTAGTTTGGTTTGGAAAATTTATTGAAAGTATTCAAGTATTATCTGTAACAGACTCTCAAGGAAATAATGTGTTTGAGACTAATGGAGATCCAAAAACACCTGCTCACTTATTGTTTGCTGTACCAAATCGAGTATTCAGATTATTAAAGATTGCTGAAAGAAGTGGCGGAAAAATAATTCCAGTTCAAAGAAATTCAAATTATTCAAAAAATCCTAAAGAAACTAGAATTGTAAATAGCACTATTGAACAGCATATTAGAAGTTATGCAGTTAATGATGAATTGTTTCAACTAGATAAAGCTGAAACAGGGAGGTGTAGTGAATAATGAAATTTTTTAGTAAATTATTTCATAATAAAAGTATCGTTACAATAATATCTTTAGTTGCTTGCTTTGCTATATTGATTTTTGCTTATAGGTATAGAGTTAATACTGCAATTAATGCTGTAGATGTTCCTATTGCAACAAAGAAATTAGAAGCAAGAGAAGAAATTACTGAAGAATCATTTACAACAGTAAAAGTTGCACAATCAATGATTACGAATAATATAATCACAAATAAAAAAAATTTGATTGGTAAATATGTAAACTATAATACATTCATCCCAGAAGGAGCAATGTTCTATGATAGTGCAGTTGTTACATGGGATAAGATGCCTGATTCAGCATGGGCTGATATTCAAGAAGGATATACTATATTTTCTTTAAAAGTAAATGCTGATAGTACTTTTGGAAATTCAATTTATCCAGGAGATAAAATTGATTTATATTATCAAAATACTTTAAGAAGTACTAGTAGTTCAAAAGAAGGAAATTGGTTTATTGGTCCTTTGATTGAAGGTATTGAAGTACTTGCAGTTAAAGATGAAAACGGGGCACATATATTTAAAAAGAGTTCTGAGCAAAAGAATGCTGCAGCATTAATATTTGCTGTACCAGATGATATGTTTTCTATAATTAAAAGAGCTAGTTATATTTCAGGTGGATCAATCATACCAGTTCCTAGAAATGCAAATTATAATGCTGAAACTACTTTAGGAAATGAAAAAATATTATCATTTATTAATACAAATTCTCAATATTTAGAATCAGATATAATTGAGAATACAAATGTAGATAGTAGTATAACAGTTATAGAATAAAAAATAAAAAACCAAAAAAGAATAATTGAAAGGGAATAAAGATGGACGCAATTGTATTTTCACAAATTGATTTCGGGCTATTAATGCCACTTTTGGAAAATGATGATATAACAGATATTTCATATTCTAATGGTGGTCAATTGTGGGTTAAATCATTATCTAAAGGTGTTTATCAAGAACATATTGAAGGTTTAAATAATGATGTAATGGAAAAATTAGCTTTTCAATGTTCAAATGTTATGGGTAAGACATTTAATATGGCTCATCCACTTTTGGATGCTGAGAGTGCTGAATTACGTCTTAACTTTGTTCATGATTCAATTGCAACTAATGGAATTGCTGTTTTGATTAGGAAAACACCAGCAATGATTAGATTAAATAAAGAAAAATTAATTAAAGAAGATTATGTATCATTAAAACTTCATGAGTTTTTGATGACTTGTGTTCAAGGACACTGCAATATTATTGTTAGTGGAGAAACTGGTTCAGGTAAAACAGAGCTTGTAAAGTATTTAGCAAGTCATATAAAAGAAGATGAAAAAATTATAACAATAGAAGATACATTGGAACTTCACCTTGATAAGATATATCCAACAAGAGATATTGTAGCAATGAAAACAAATAATATTGCTTCTTATTCAGATGTATTAGTCGCTTGTATGCGTCAAAACCCAAGATGGATTTTACTATCAGAGGTTCGTAGTGCAGAAGCAGTTACCGCAGTAAGAAATAGTATTTCTTCAGGACACAATATCTTATCTACAATTCACTCTGATAAGGCATCAAGTATTCCAATGCGTTTATATTCACTATTAGAATCAAGCCAGGATATTGATCAATTTGTTAAAAGTATGCATAGATATATTCAACTTGGAATACATGTTAAAGGTTTTTATTCAAAGAAATATGAAAGATTTCAAAGAGAAATAACACAAGTGTGTGAATTTTATGTGGATGATGTGGATAACGTTGCAAAAACAAATATTTTATATCAAAGAGATTTACAAGAACATGAAGTTTATAACAATCCAACATCTCATTTGATTGATTACTTAGCCAGTCAAGGTGTAGTAATGCAAGAAGATCCATTCATTCCAAAAGGTGAAGAAATTGTAGCTAAAGCTGAAGGTGAAACTAATAATGAATTAGAATCATCAACTACTGATTATACTACAGTAGCGCAAGTTCCTGTTAGTAATGGAATGACACTTGAAGAAGCATTAAATCCACCAAGTGTTAATGAAGATAATTCACAGCAAAATAATAGTGAATTAGAAATAGTAGATATATAGGAGGTGTAATAAATGTATATAGAAATATTTGTAGTTGCTGTAATTCTTATATTTGTTTATATATATAGAAAGAATACAGGAAATAATTCTTATAAGTTTATTACTAAAACAATAGGCGATACTTATGAAAGGTATGCACCATATTCATTTAAGGTCGTTAGGGAGAAAGCAAAAGAATTAGGGCAAGAATATACTTCTAAACAGTATATTGGACAAGTAATATTATTTGGAGTAGTTGCTGCGTTTGTAGCTTATCTGTATTTCTATAGTATTATTTGGTCAATTGTATATGCAGTTGCCGCAATTGCATTTGTTCCATATTTAGCATATCTAAGATGTAAAAAAGCATATAGTGAATATATTTTTGAAGAAATTCAAATTTATACTACTAATGTTATTATGGAATATAATACGACTCAATCATTTGTTAAATCACTAGAAGGTGTAAGAGACTCTGGTGTACTTGAGGATCCTCTTTTAAGTGATATTAAAGAAATGATTCAAATGGCTTATGATAATGGAACAATTGATGAAGCAATTAGATTTATGAATGAAAAATATGATTATTATATTATAAAGAATATGCATCAATTATTTATTCAAATAACTAAAGAAGGTTCTAAAGATTCAGGTGAGGCATTAGAAGGAATGAGTCAAGACATAGATATGCTAGTTGAAAGCGTTTATCGTGATAGGATTGATAGAACTAATTTCTTTAAACAATTTGTTTCATTTGGTATAGCTCTATATTTTTTAGTATTGCTAGTTCAATTGTTACTTGGAAATGATAGTTACTTAAAACTACTTGAACAATGGTATGTAGTAGTATTACTTCATGGGGTAATACTTATAAATACATTCTTCCTATTAACAGGAATTATATATTACCATGAGGATGTAGGTGCTGAATAATGTTATCAAGTTTAATGTTTAATGGAGTTGAAATTTTAATCGTTGGAATAATACTAGTATTATTATTCAATTATATTGGAGCATTTAGTTTTAATAAATTTATTTCTGATAATAAATTATTATTTGGAAAATTAAAAGAAGAAGATTACGATTTCTATGTTAATAGTAAATATGGTGAAAAAGCAGATGTAACTGAAATGTATAATAAAAGAGTTAAGACAGCAATAATTTCATTTGTAATTGCTTTTGGAGTACTACTTACTAGTGTATCAAGTATTAATATAGCAATTAAATTAGTTATAGCTTTTGGTTTTGCGTATTTAATGTTTAAAGATGGATATAATAAAGTTAAAAAGTATTATAAAGTTCATCTACATGAAATTAATTTAAAATTACCATATTATTTAAAAAGTTTAGAAATATTAATTCAACACTATACAGTCCCAGTTGCAATTACCAGAAGTTTAGAAGAAGCACCAGAGATGTTTAAACCTGGTCTTCGTGAATTAATATCTTCTATCGATGCAGGAGACTCAAGTATTGAACCATATATGGCTTTTGCTAGACGTTATCCTGTAAGAGATTCAATGCGTATGATGAGACTTCTATATAGACTTAGTCTTGGAAGTCAAGAAAGAAAACAAGAACAATTAATTACATTTTCTAGAACTATTTCAAGTTTACAAGCAAAATCTAGAGATATTAAATATAAAGAAAGATTAGATAAAATGGAAAAGAAAACTATGACTATGCTTATGGCAACAGGAGCAGGGGTTATGGCTATTATTCTATTCTCTCTTTTACAAATGTTTGGCAGTGTATAAACAAAAAATATTGAATATAAATTATTATTATTATATAATTATCTTAGTAGATAATAGTTTAAGGAGGATTTGATTATATGAAAGAAGCTACAGGAGAATTAAACATGACAGTTATTACACTTGTTGCAATTTCTGCAATAGGAGCAGTATTCTATTTTCTAGTTTGGCCAATGGTTCAAAGAACATTAGCATCTAGAAGCTGTGAAACTGCATATGGTCCTGATTTTAGAGCTACTCAAATGGCAGATACTGATTTTGGTACTGGACAAGCAAAAACAAGTGATTGGTGCTGTACTAATGGTACTGAGTCTTATTCATTGAATACAGGTAATAGTTGTTCAGCTGGAAATTAATAAATAAAGTTAATATTAAACTATAAACTATATTGATTATAGTTTATAGTTTTTTTAAGAATGAAGTTAAAAAGGAGCAATAAAGTATGAGAGAATCGATTGGTGGTGCTTGGTTATTTGGAATAGTAATTGTATTCATATTTTTCTTTTCAGGTTTTTTAGCATATTCTATTAGTTATACTAAAGCTTTTAATGTTAAAAATAATATTATTACATATATAGAGCAATATGAAGGTTATTCTACTAGTGAAGAGAGGGATTTACTTTCTCTAGATGATGAAAGTTTAGGTAAATCTGTTGAAGGAATGGCTTTTAGACTTATAAAAAATACTGGGTATAATTATTCTGGTACAAAAGGAATTGAGTGTGAAGGTACTCAAGATGGATCAACTAATTATGTTAAAACTGGAGGATATTGTGTTGTAAAATATTGTCCTAATGGTCCAGATGCTGATAATTCAAATGTTCACTATAAAATTACAACTTTTATTGCGCTTAAATTACCAATAATTGATATTACAGTTAAAATACCAATTAGTGGTGAAACAAGAACAATATATACAGATGAAAGTAATTATCCTTGTACTGAAAATTTAGAATAGGAGGAAAAAAGAATATGAATGTAATGGTTTATAACAAATATAAAGATTTATTAATGGGATTGAATATTGAAGTTATGAAATCACTAGAAGGTGTTTATAATGTAGATGAAATTATAGATACTTTTGCAAATTTCTATTATGATAAAATGATATTAGATATTACTGCTATTAGAGATTATCAAAACACTGATAATTTACAAAAATTAGCTATGAATATTAATATGGAGAATGTTATTTTGTTATTAGATGATTCTCCTGAAACAGAATCTAAATCATATTTATCTAAGTTGATTTCATTAGGAATATATAATTTCACGAAGAATGCTGAAGGCATCAATTATTTGTTAGTTCACCCTCATACTTATAGAGATGTTGTTAATATTCATAGTCTTCAAGATATAGAACCAGAGATTGCACCTGCTCCAGTTGAAGAGAAAAAACAAACTGTAGTTGAACAGTTTATCTCAGTTCCAGAAACACCTGCTCCTATTGAAACTGGAAGTAGAAAACTAAGAATAATTGGATTTAAAAATGTAACATTGCATGCTGGAAGTACAACATTAATTTATTTATTGAAAAAGGCATTAAATGGTCATAGAAATGTGGCTGCTGTAGAGGTTGATAAAGTTGATTTTCTATATTTCAATGATAAAGAAATGGTTAGTGCAACTTCAAGTGACCTTTTAAAAGAAATAATGAAAAGAAATGCATGTGATATTATTTTTGTAGATTTAAATAGTTATGAAGATGTAGATATATGTACAGAAGTATATTATTTAATAGAACCATCAACAATAATGATTAATCGTATGATGAAAAAGAATAAAGGTATTTTAGAAAAATTAAGTGATAAAAAGATTATATTAAATAAGTGTTGTTTAAGTAGTCAAGATATTACTACATTTGAATTTGAAACAAAATTAAATGTTTTATTTTCAATACCTCCTGTTGATGATAGGCAAGATAATATTGATGTAATTAGAAAATTTGCAAATAAGATAAGTTTGTAAAGAATGTCAAGATTCATTGACAAAAAAAATATAATTAAGTAAAATTATACTTAGTAAAGGAGTGTTTAATATGTATATTTTAGATGCAGGAGAAGTTTGTAGTGGTTTAGAGCCAGTATTAAGAATTGTTGGAATTGTAGTTTGGGGAATTAAAGTTGTTGTTCCAATTATCTTAATTGTTGTAGGTATGGTTGACCTAGCAAAAGCTGTAGGCGAAAAGAGTGAAGATAAGATTAAAGAAGCACAACAAAAACTTATTAAACGTGCTATTGCTGCAGTTCTAGTATTCCTTGTAGTATCACTTGTTGGTGTTATTATGACAGTTGTTGGTGATGAATCATATGAAGAGTGTATGACGTGTGTAAATCACCCATGGGGATGTAGTACAGGTAACTCTGATTAAAAAATTAAAAAAGTATTTTAAGAGCGTAAGCTCTTTTTTTCTTGTTTGAAAAAAAACATATATAGTGCTATAATACTAGCGAGGAATAAGGATGAAGAGTAAAATAAAAAAAATATTAGATAATATGAAATTATTCATAATAAATAATAGATTATTTGTTATTTTTATTGTGATATCTATTTTAATTGGTTCTACCTTAAATCTTATGACTATTGGATCAATAGGAAATATTAAATCTATTATTTCAAATCTTTTAGTGGCACTATTATATGGTTCAATTTATTATTTAATTAAGCCAAATCATAGATATTATTATTTATTATTCTTTATAGTATTTAATACTTTTCTTGCAATAGGAAATACTATTTATTATGATTTTTATCATTCTTTTGTATCTATTAGTTTACTTGATACATCTTCTATGGTTGGACAAGTTAATGATTCTTTGTGGGCTAAAATACATCTTCATCAGTTTATATATTTAATATTTATTATTATTTTTGTATTAATATATAAATTTGGTAAAAAATTTAATTATGTTGATAAGAATAAGAATAATAAAATAGTATTTAGAAGTATACTAGCTATTTCATCAGTTATATTTGTATTTTTAGCTTTATCTATGAGTAGTATAGATAGAAGTAGATTTGTAAAATTATGGAATAGAGAATCTGTTGTTAGAAAATATGGATTATATGTATATACTATTAATGATTTAATACAAAGTGTTAGTCCAAAATTAAATATTAGCCTTGGATATGATGAAGCTGCATTAAAATTTAGAGAGTATTATTCATGTAGAAAAGAAGATAATACTGCTAATGAATATACAAATATATTTAAAGGAAAAAATTTAATATTTATTCATGCTGAAAGTTTTCAAAATTTTTTAGTTGATTTAAAAATTAATAATAAATATGTTACTCCTAATTTAAATAAACTTGCTCATGAAGGAATCTATTTTAATAAGTTTTATCCACAAATAAGTGTTGGAACTTCTTCTGATACTGAATTTACATTAAATACAGGTTTAATGCCTTCATCTAGTGGAACAGTATTTGTTAATTATTTTGATAGAACTTATTATGGTATGCCTAGTTATTTTAAAAAAATGGGTTATTATACATTCTCAATGCATGCTAATAATAGAGAATATTGGAATAGAGATGTAATGCATAAAACTCTTGGATATATGGATTTTTATGCTAAAGATAATCTTGTTATTCCAGATGATTATGAAAGTGAAGATATAGTTGGACTTGGTCTATCTGATAAATCATTTTTTACTCAAATAATTCCAATTCTTAATAATATTAAATCTTATAATAATAACTATTTTGGGACAATAATAACATTATCTAATCATTCACCATTTAAAGATTTAGAAAAATATGGAGATTTTGATGTAAGTATGAATTATACTTATGAAGATGTGTATGGTAAAAAAGTCACTAGTAATGTACCATATTTAACTTCATCATCAATGGGTAATTATTTAAAGTCTTCTCATTATGCTGATGAAGCATTAGGACTTTTATTTAAAGAATTAAAAGAAAATGGTCTATATGAAAATACAATTTTTATAATATATGGAGATCATGAGGCAAGATTATCTAAGAGTGAATTTAATTTATTATATAATTATGATCCGATTACTAATCAAGTTAAATCAAGTGATAGTGAAGATTACTATGATGTATATGGTTACAATTATGATTTACTTAAAAATACTCCATTTATTATATGGAGTGGGGAAGAAACATTTAATAAACAAATTGAAAAAGTAATGGGTATGTATGATGTTCTTCCTACTATTGCTAATATGTTTGGATTTAAAGAGAATTATTCTTTAGGTCATGATATATTTAGTGGATCAGAAGGAATAGTTGTATTTCCAAATGGAAATGTATTAACTGATAAAGTATATTATAGTGATTTAAATGAAGAATATGTTTCATTTACTAGTGAACCTATTGAAACAGATTATATTGAAAAATTACAAATATATGCTAATAAAGTATTAGAAGTATCTAATGGAATAATTATGCATGATTTAATAAAGAGAGAAGAGGGGAAGATAGGAGAATGCTTAAATGAGTAAAAAACAAGATATTAAAATTATTATTACGTTTATATTGATAGGAGTTATGCTTTTTTCGATTGTTGGATATAAAGCATATAATGATTTCTTTAAGAATAATAGTCCTACTAAAAAGCTAGTATCACTAGATTTATATGGTTATTCTTTAAAAGAAAGAGATACATCACTATATAAGAGCAATTTTAAGGACTTAGAGCGCATTTTAAATGAAAAGCCTATAAATTATGAAGAATATGCTAAAAGTGCCTCAAAACTCTTTATAATAGACTTATTTACTCTTAGTAATAAGCTTACTGGAACTGATATTGGTGGGTTAGAGTTTATTCATAAAGATTTAAAAGATAATTTTAAAGAAAATATGGGAGATACTTTATATAAAAATGTTAAAAGTAATATTGAAGGAAAAAGAACTCAAGTATTACCAGAAGTTGCAAGTATTGATGTAACAAATGTATTTAATACAAAATATACTTATAATAAAAATGAATATGATGCATATATTGTATCTTTAGAATGGACTTATACTAAAGAAAATGATTATGAAAAGAGTATAAAACTTACACTAATAAAAGATAATGATATATTATATATAGTTAAAGGAGAGTAGTTCTATACTCTTTTTTTAAAATAAAAAGATTCTAATTAATAGAATCTTTTATTCTGTGCTTTGTGTTTCTTCTATCTGCTCATTATAAGTTATTTTTTGTTTAACATAAATTGTTAAAGTATCTATTTGATCTAGTATTGTATATACATGTTCTTTTTGAGAACTAAAAGTATAACTATCCAAATCATTTATCTCTTTGTTTGTATCTTTATCAATAAATTTGACACTTAATCCATTTTTAGAAGCATATGTTCTTATTTCATCAAGTGAATAAGATGATAGGTTTTTAAGTGTAGTAACTTTATCTTCTTTATAAGTTTTATCACCTATAATAGTGATTGTATAAGGATTATCAATATCAAATGATATTTTTGTTATTGCTTTAATACTTGTATTATTTAAATTATTCTTTATAGCATCTTTTATATCTTCTATACTTCCTTTATATGGAATAGTTACTTGTGGATAACCATAGTCTTCTTTATATTTTCCTAAAACAGGATCAAATATTGTAATTCCACCAGTTACATTAACATTATATCCAGCAAGTTGTAATCTTTCTATGTTTACTAAGTTTGTACTATCAGAAATAACCATAGATTTTGCTAAATTGTATAATTTTAATATATCTTTACTAGTTATGTTTGTTTGAAAATTCTTTTTTATGGAATCCATTATTGATAATAATTTATTTGGATCCTTCGTTTTTACAGCAGCATTAGCAATTCCCATTATTATTTTCATTTGATTTTTTCCTCTTGTAAAATCATTTCTCGTTCCTTTATTGTAAGTAGGGCAGTACTGTGCCATTTTATCTCCTATATAACTTCCATCATTAGGCTTATGTCTATTTCTTGCTAGGGCCAATGCTTGTTCTCCATTTAAATGTTGATTTCCTTTTTCAACAAATACTGTTTTGTTTCCCCATTTCCTTGAACTATTTTGTTCACAAATAGAGTAGTCAACTTTAACATCTATTCCGCCCACAGCATTTACTAATTTAACAACTCCTTTAAAGTTGATTTTTGCATAATAATCTATATTTACATCAAATAGGTTTTCAACTGTTTCAACAGCACATGTATATGCACTTCCAAGTGTAGTAGTATTAATTCTTCTATAATTTCCATTTGAACATGCTGTTTTTATGTACATATCTCTTGGAATACTAGTTAGAGTTGCTCTTAGTGTTTCAGGATTAAAAGTAACTAAGAGTAATACATCTGCATTTACTCCTGAAGTAACTCCACTAGTTTCAGAGTCAACACCAATTAATAACATACTAAATGGTTTATCAAGTGATGCAGTTTCACTTTTTATATCTTCATCTTTACTATTGTATTCTTTTTTAGCTGTGTATAAAACTTTAGTTTCTTCTTTTATTTTTTCAAATCCATCCATTCCACTAAAGTTTTCAACATAATCTTTACTTAACCAAGCTGCATTTATTTTTTTATTTTTTAAGGCATGTAATAATTCTACATATGATTCATATTCAACTATTTTATTTTCTTTATTTAATTTTAAACTTTTAATTGTTTCATTAGGAAGAATATTTCCTATGATATCATTAGTATCATTAATAATACCAATTTTCATATTTTTTAAGTCTTTTTCACTATTTAATTCTGTATTATATGTTACAAGTAAACTATAGTACATATTTTTACTGTCACCATATTGATTCATTTTTGAGTAAATTTGACTTAAATAATAATATCCTCCAAATGAAATAGATGAAATTATTATTGATACAATTACTGGTATTAATATAGATTTTTTACTTTGTAATTTTATACTTCGTAAAAGTAGGTAAGATAAAAAGAAAAAGAAATAAACTAATATTAGAATTGCAAAACATCTATAAAATGTTTCTACATTCTTATATAGTATTATAGAATATGTAATTAATATTAATGACATTAGTTCTATAACTATGAATAAGAAACTTGCAAATAATCTAATAAGTTTATTTCTTTTTCTTGATTTCATCCTTTGACACTTCTTTCTTTTTATTCCTTGTTCTAGAAGATTTATTTTTATTTTCTAATTCTTTAATTTCATCTTTTAATTTGTTAACTTCTTCTATACGATTTTTTTCTTCTTCTATTTTCCTTTGTATATATGCTCTCTTTCTTTTATTTTTAATCACTTTCTTAATTAATATACATATTAGTATAAAAATTATGAAAACTGTTTCTATTCCAAGGAGCAATATAATTTTTTTATAATTTGATACATCTGTATTAACTATAATTGGTTTATCATTTTTTTCACTTTCATAATATTTTATTACAGAATTGTTATCTATATCATAAAAGTAATAGTCGTCTTCTGCTGTATCAAAATTTTTAGCTTTAATAATAAATATGTGATCATTTATATTTAATGACTCAACATCAATATTATCTATTTTAATTACTTCTTTTTTATAATCATTAATCATTTTATCCATATCTAATGGTAAAATTCTTAATTTTGAAAGAGTAATATCATTAAATTTTTTATATGTATTATCTTCTTTATTATAAATATAGTATTCAATACTACCTTCGCTATTTTTAAGACCGACAAGAGTAATATTGTTCTCTTCATTAAATAGGGCAGGTACACTTTGATCATTTATTTTAATTGTTTTCTTTTGAAAATCATTTACTTTTTCTAAATTAGATTCTCTTTTAACAACTATATATTTTTGATCATTTATTACTACTTCAATTGGATTTGGATCTACTACATTAACGACTACTTTATATGTTTTAGTACTTCCATTTTGAGCTGTAACAATTATTTTAAATACGTTTTCTCCCTCACTAACTTTTTTTGTTCCAGTTCCACTTACTTTAGATCTAGAATCATCTACTACTGCTGTTATTTTTATTTTAGTAGTATTTGCGCCAGCATTAGTTGTGTATTTAAGAGTATTTTTATCAAATTTAGGACTAAGAGTTAGTCCTTCAATTTTTAAACTTTTTAAATCATTGTTTTTTGAATATGATGCTTCTAATTGTGATTGAGTAATAACACTAATAGTTTTGCTATAAACATTTGTTGATAATCTACTTTCATTATATCCAATTATTTCATAGCTCTTAACACTTATCTTTGTTGAACCACTGCTTATTGCTTTAAAAGTATAAGTATAAGTTTTTGATTTGCTTCCAGCAATTTTATAATCATAAATATGAGTTTCACCACTTACAAGTTTTAATACATTTTTATCATAACTAGGAGTAAATTCTACAGTACCTATTTGTGAAGAGGATGAAACACTAAAGTATACTTTAAATGTATTTCCAATCACAACTTTGCTTGAAGAAGATGAAACACTTATAGACGCAGAAGCAGCAAGTATTTTTGAAGTGTTAGAAAATGAAATTAATAATCCAAATAATAATATAAATAATCCTTTAATTATTTTTTTCATTTATGTCCTCCTATAGTTTTTTATCACCTTTTATATGCTTTAGTATTTTTAATAAATCAAGCATAGTAATTTTACTATCTAATGATGTATCAGCTGATTTAAAATATACACCTTTTAATTTTTTATCACCTTTTATGTGCTTTAATACTTGTAATAAATCAAGCATAGTGATTTTTCCATCACCTGAAGTATCCCCAATAACTATTAATGTATATGTTTCAGTTGCATCTCCACTAGTTATTGTAATAGTTGATCCTGTTCCAACTAAAGCACTATCAGTTAATTTTTTATTATTTTTATCTTTAATTACAACTGTATTTGCTCCATTTTTTGTAAGTTTATTTAATAAGGTTGATGCTTTAACATTATATTTTATATTTGTAATATTTGTACTTGATACTTCAATGGAAGAATCTTTTAATATATCTTTAATTGATTTATAAGTAATAGTTGGAATTTCTTCTGCTGGATTATTATTATCATTATTGCTATTATTGCCATTATTATCATCATTATTGTTATTATTGCCATTATTATCATCATTGTTATTGTTTTCACTTTCATTTCTTATAATTGTTAATACATATTTATTTTCTTCTCCAACTTCTGAAGTAACAATGATTGTAACAATAGTATTTTGTTCACTTATTTCGATTTCTCCAGTTCCTACAACTTTTGCTTTTTTAGATGTAGATGCTGCACTTACTTTTACTTTTTCAATATTACTTGGAATATTTACTTCATAATTTAATACGTCTGGATCAAATGTTGGTTCAATTGAATAGCCTTCAACAGTTAATGATTTAAGTGAATTATCTGCATCTCCTGAAGCAGGTAGGGAAGTATAATCCGGCATATTATTATAAACTGGTATTTCAAATATAAATGGATTACTTAATATTTCTGCTTCTTTATATGAATTATAATTTTGATTTCCTTCTGTAGCTGGAGCTTGAATATTTGTCATATATTGATGTAAGTACTTAGTTGAAAACTCTTCTGAATCAGGTGAAACATTAAATTTTTGATAGTATAGTGTTCCTTGACCTTTAGTAATATAACCATTAGCTAGGAATTGAACACCACCTTCAATTGATTTTTCTATTGTATTCCATCCATTTCTTCTAGCTTTTACAAGACCCATTGTGATAGCTGAATATTCAACACCATCAATAGTTTGAGGATAGGCACCTATATTAAAGAAATTATAATATCCGCTATATGTTTTTCCTTTATAAGTAAATTCTTTTCCATCAGTTGAATGACTTCCGTTTTTACCAACTTCTAGTCTTATTCTACTTCCTATATGAAGAGGACTTACCTTATATTGTTTACCATATGTACACATAGGTACAGTATATTTTTCATCACCAAGTGCTCCATCTCCAAATAGGGATTTAACTAAGTCTAAATATATTTCTTCGTAGTTATTTGCATAATCTAGTTTTTCAAACATAAATATTCTTTCTCTTGAAAGCCAATTTCTTGGATCCATATAGAATGCAATTACACCTGCATTAATCCTATACCAAGATGATCCTTCAGCTGGTACAGTAGAAGTTCTATAATTATTATTTGTAGTTTGCATATAATTTAAACCTTCTTCTGCATCAACAGCATCAGCAAAGTTAGTATTTGTATTTTTAGCTTTAAATGACCAGTTTGGATATTTTTTATGCAAGTATGTTAAATATGGAATATAACTATCAGGAAATCCTTCTTCTTTTAATACTTGAGCATATTCTTCATCAGTTGCAGTTATACTTTCTTTTTTTGTAACATATTTTGAGCAAATATAACCTGTTTTGTTAATGTAATATTTTATCTTATACCATGTATCTGTAGAACATCCAGAATTTTTTGCAGTAACAGTTGAAATAATTTCAACATTTGCTCCAAGAGTTAGTGTTGAAATAGCATCAGAATTAGTAGTTGCACTTTTTCTAACAGTAGTATTATTAGAATCAACTCTTGCTGTCCAATCAACAACATTAATTCCACTAAATGCTGAACTTTTAAAACTCACATATGTTGAGCAAACGTAGCAAGTTTTATCATTATATTTTATTTTATACCATTTATTTGAACATCCTTTTCCAGAATATAGTTTTTTACTAACTACTTTTATTTCTGTTCCTTTGTTAACTTTAAATAGTGAAGTAGAATCTGTAGTTGGTTTTTTTCTAATATTTACATAATTATCATTAATATAAGCATCAAAGTCAGCTTTAACTGATAGAGGTAGGAAGCACAATAAAGTTATTAATATACAAAATATTAATTTTTTCTTCATAAATCACACCTCCATCTTTAATTTTTATTTATTATAATTATAACAGAAATGAATTTCGATTTCATTAGAATGAACTGGACTTTACATAGTTTACAGTTGAAAAATAGTAAAGAAGTGTTTTATAATTATCTATAGGACGTGATTATATGGATTTTACCGTAAATGGATATAATATATTTTTAATAACAGGTGTTTCTTTTTTGGCGTCCTTAGTATTTGTTGAGTTGATGAAAAGAGTTGCCATATTTTTGAAAGTATTAGATTATCCAAATGAAAAGAGAAAAATACATACTAAACCAATGCCATTACTTGGAGGAATAGGTATATTCTTAGCTTTTTTACTTGGATATATGTTATTTGCTCCTAAGAATAATTTGATGTTATCGATATTAATATCTTCGTTTTTGATAATGCTTTTAGGTTTATTTGATGATATGACTAAAAGTAAAACACCAATGCCTAATAAATATAAGGTAGTTGTTCAAGTGGTAGTAGCTTGTATAGTGGTTTTTTATGGCGGTCTTGAGTTAAATCATGCTAGTTTGTTTGGACTTTCAGTTGACTTTGGATTTTTATCACCAGTTATCACTATTATAATAATTGTTGCTATAATAAATGCAGTTAATTTAATTGATGGTCTTGATGGATTATGTGCCGGTATATCTTCAATTTATTTTTTAACAATTGCAATAATAGGTTTTGTATTAAATAAATTTGGCGGTCTTGATATTATTTTAAGTTTAATTATGCTTGGAAGTACTCTTGGATATTTAGTTCATAATTTTCCTCCAGCAAAGATATATCAAGGCGATGCTGGAAGTACTTTTTTAGGATTAATGATGTCTGTAATATTCTTAATAGGTTTTAAAACTACAACACTAACTTCATTAATAATACCAATGTTATTACTTGCAATACCTATTATGGATACTTTATTTGCAATAATAAGACGTAAAATTAAAGGTGAAGCAATAGATCATGCAGATAAAGAACATATTCATCATCAATTCTTAAAAATATTAAGTAAGAGGACATCTCTACTAGTTATATATGCAATCAATATAATGTTTTCAATAACTACTATATTTTATATTCTAGGATATAAAGAAATTGTTTCAATATGTTATGTCATTTTAATAATAATTGTTTTATTCTTAGTTTTAAAAACTAATGTAATATTTGAAAGAAAAAAGAAATAATTATAAAAAACCATATAAAGTTTGCAATTATATGGTTTTTATTATACAATTTTTATGAGGGTATGCTTATGAAAGTAACAATATTAGGATGTGGAGCATATGGTCTAGCATTATCTAGTATTTTAGAAAGAAATAATGTTGATGTAACTTTATGGACACATAAAAAAGAGGAAGAAATAGAATTACAAAATAATAGGGTAAGTAAAAGATTAATTGATTATAAAATTTCAGATAATATAAAAATAACAAGTGATATTGAAGCTTCTATTTTAGATAAAGATTTAATAGTAATAGCAGTTCCTGCTTTTGCATTTGAGGAAACAACTAAAAAATTAGTTGATTTTTTAGATAAAAAAACATGTGTATTAATTGCTACTAAAGGTATCCAACAAGATACATGTATGTTTTTAAGTGATGTTTTTAAGAATTATTCTAAAAATAAATTTGGTGTAATATCAGGTCCAACTTTTGCAAGTGATATTATAAAAATAAGTCCTGTTGGTTTTTCTTTAGCAACTAGTTCTTCTAAAGTAGAAAAAGTGGTTAGAAAATGCTTTGAGAATGAAGCGACTAAGTTTAGAAGAAGTAGAGATATTAATGGTGTAGAAATCTGTGGAAGTATAAAAAATGTAATGGCTATTGCATCTGGTATGTTAGAAGGAATGGGTATCAGTGATTCAACTAGAGCTTTATTTTTAACGGAAAGTATGAATGATGTTAAAAATTTGATAAAAGCTTTAGGAGGAAAAAAGAAAACAATACTTAGCTTTGCTGGGTTTGGGGATATACTTATGACTTGTACTTCAAAAGAATCTAGAAACTTTAGTTTTGGGTTTTTGATAGGGCAAGGTGCTAGTAAGCAAGAAATAGATAAATATCTATTAAATACAACTGTTGAAGGCATGTATACTTTAAAATCTATTCATAAATTAGTTAGAAAAAAAAGAGTTAAAATGCCAATTATTGATTTAATATATGAAATAATTAATGGCACAAAAGAAAAAGAAGAAATGCTTAGATTTTTAATAGAAAAAGAATAAGAATAGGTTTGTAAGTAATAAAAAAATATGATAAAATTTTATTTAGAGGATGGTAAATATGTTTGATAAGATTAAAATAGCAATAAAAGAAGGAACACTTTTAACAAAAGTTTGGCATAAAATTAAATCACGTATAGCAAAATTTTTGTTATTTTTTATAAAAAGATTTGCAAAAATAAATAATAATCAAATATTATTTTTAACTTTTCAAGGAAGTTATACTTGTAATCCAAGAGCAATAGCTGATGAAATTATTAAAGAAAAACTACCTTATAAATTATATTGGGCAGTTAGAAAAGAAAATCTTGAAAATTTAGAGCAATATCCTAAAGAATTAATTATTGTAAAAAGAGGAAGCTTTAAATTTCATATGGCTGTAGCAACTTCAAAAATACTTATAGATAATTCTACTGGATTTGCATTTATGAATTTAAAGAAAAGAAAAGGCCAAATAGTATTACAAACATGGCATGGTTCTTTAGGATTTAAAAGATTAGATCCTGATTCAGTAAGAGATAAAGAATGGGTTAAAAAAGCACAAAGTATTGCAGATGTTACCGATTATGTATTAACTAATAGTACATTTGAAGAAGATGTTTTCAGAGGCAGTTATTGGCCAAATACTCCACTTTTAAAATATGGTCATACAAGAAATGATATGTTATTTAATAAACATGGAGAATTTAAAAAATATAATGATAAAATAAGAAAATTATATGGAATAGATAAAGATACAAAAATTGCACTATATGCTCCAACATTTAGAGAAGATTATTCATTTGAATCATATGATTTAGATTACAATAAATTAAAAGAGGCTTTAGAAAAAAGATTTGGTGGAAAATGGATTATAATGGTTAGATTTCATTTTAGATTAAGAAAATTTGAAATGCCAAAAAAATATCTTAAAAATGTAATTAATGTAACTAATTATGGTGATATGCAAGAACTACTTTGTGTATGTGACTTAGGAATTACTGATTATTCTAGTTGGTTATGTGACTTTGTATTAACTAAAAAACCTGGTTTTTTATATGCAAGTGATATAGATAAATATGCAAATGATGAAAGAGGTTTTTATTATCAATTATCTTCAACACCATTTCCACTTGCAAAAAGTAATAATGAGTTGTATAATAAACTCCTTAATTTCGATGAGAAGAAATATAAGAAAGATGTTAATGCTTTCTTGAAAAGACTAGGATGTTATGAAAAAGGAGACGCTAGTAAAAAAGTAGTTGAAAAAATAAAAGAATTAACTAAATAGAAAATATCATTTTTATAGGAGGGTTTATGAAAAATATTGCATTAATATTTGCTGGTGGAACTGGTAATAGAATGGGAGTAAAAGATGTTCCAAAACAATTCTTAGAAGTTGATGGAAAACCAGTAATATTATATACAATTGAATATTTTGAACGTCATAAAGATATTGATGAAATATATGTTGTATGTATTGAACCATGGATTGATTATTTGAAATTCAAATTATCTAAAACAGATTTCCAAAAAATTAAATCAATTATTCCAGGTGGTGTAACAGGACAAGATTCTATTTATTTAGGGCTTAAAGAAGCTGAAAAATATTGTGTTAAAGATGACATAGTATTAATTCATGATGGTGTTAGACCATTTATTAGTGAAGACTTAATAACAAGGAATATTAATGATGCTAAATTAAGAGGTAATTCAATAACATCTACGGGATGTAATGAAACATTTATTATTAGTAAAGATGGAGTAAATATTGATGATGTACCAATTAGAAAAGAATCATTTAATGCGCAAGCTCCACAAGCATTTCATTTGGGTGAAATAATTGCTGCTCATGAAGAGATGAGATCATATAATCCAAACTATAAAGATGTAATTGATAGTTGTACATTATATAGACTACTTGGAAAGCAAACTTATTTGACTGAAGGAGTTAGAGGAAATATCAAAATAACTAATCCAGTCGATTTATATATATTTAAAGCTTGGTTAGAATTTAAAAAGAATAATGAAGCTGTAATTGGAATTCCAACACTTGAAGATTATTATGAATCATTGAGTGGTGATCCAATGACTTTGAGGTTAAAAAAACATGAACAAGATAATTAAAAATGATATGGACTATTTGTGTGAAAGATTTCCATATAAAGATGAAATAAAAAATAAAACAATTATGGTAACAGGAGCAACAGGATTAATAGCTAAAAATTTTACAATGTTTTTGCTATCATTAAATGAAAAATATAATCTAAATATTAAAGTAATTGCTCTTGTTAGAAATCTAAATAAAGCAAAAGAAACGTTTAGGGACTTTGAAAGTGATTACTTAATATATTTAAATCAGGATATATGTGATCCAATAAATTATGAAGGGGATGTTGATTTTATATTCCATGCTGCTGGTTCTTGTAGTGCTGAAGCTATAAGAAAAAATCCAGTTGGTATTATAAAAGCAAATACCATTGGTACAATAAATGTTTTAGATTTTGCTAAAGATCATAATGTAAGTAAAGTAGTGTTTCCATCAACTAGAGAAATATATGGTCAAGTAGAAGGAATAGAAAATATTTCTGAAAATAATATGGGTATTTTAGATCCATTGAATGCAAGAAATTGTTATCCAGAAAGTAAACGTTTAGCTGAAGCACTACTAAAGAGTTATAGTGAACAATATGGAGTTAACTTTAATATTTTAAGAATTGCTCATACTTATGGACCTGGAATGGAAATTAGAAATGATGGTAGAGTTATGGCAGATTTTATTGGAGCTATTGTTGATAATAAAGATATATTATTAAATAGTGATGGAACTGCTATAAGAGCATTTTGTTATGTTACAGATGCAGTTGAAGGTATTATGCATGTAATGATGAGGGGAGAAAGAAACGGAGCATATAATCTTGCTAATGAAACAGAACCTTATATGATTAGAGATGTTGCTCAAATGTTAGTAGATTTATATCCAGAAAGAGGATTAAAAGTTGCATTTGCTAATCAAAATGATGAGAATACAAAAAAAGGTTATCTAGGATATAAGATTGTTAGATTAGATACTTCTAAATTAGAGTCATTAGGATGGCAACCTCAAATAAGATTAAAAAAGGGAATGAAACATACTGTAGATTATTTTAACGACTAATATTAAAAGGAGATAATATGACATTTGCTGTAAAAGTTATTAAAGGACTATTAAATGTTATATATCTTTTTTTTAAATTATTTAAAAGAAGAAATCAAATAACATTAATTAGTAGAGAATCAAATGATATTACTGTAGATTTTGCTTTACTTGAAAAAGAACTTAAAAATGAATTAAAAGACTATAAAATAGTAGTATTGTGCAAAAAAATGGACAATAAGTTTTTATATGCTTTTCATATGTTAAAGCAAATGTATCATATATCTAGAAGTAAGGTTGTTATTTTAGATACTTATTGTATATTAATTAGTGTTTTACATCATAAAAAAGGACTTAAAGTGATTCAAATATGGCATGCTTTAGGTCTTATGAAAAAAGCTGGTTATTCAATTCTTGGAAAGAGTGAAGGAAGAGGTATTAAGGAATCTCAACTTATGAATATGCATAAGAATTATGACTATATATATACTTCTTCTAATGAATGTATAGATGCTTTTAGTAAAGTATTTAATTATGATAAAAAGTATATTAAAAGTGTTCCACTTCCAAGAATAGATTTGTTAAAAGATAAGAAATATCAAAAAGAAAATAAAAAGAAAATAATAGATTATTATCCATTACTTAATAATGGTAAAAAGAATATTTTATATGCTCCAACATTGAGGAAAGATGAAAGTAAAATGGAAGGTGCTATTAATGACTTAGTTAATAGTATTGATTATAAAAAATATAATCTTATTATCAAATTACATCCACTTTCAAAAATTAATATATCTTATGATGGAGTGATTGTGGATAATTATTTTTCTACAATGGAAATGTATAGTATAAGTGACTATGTTATAAGTGATTATTCTTCTATTATATATGAAGCAGGTATAATGAATAAAAGTTTGATATTCTATGCGTTTGATTTAGATAAATATAAAGATAGTAGGGATTTCTTTATTGATTATAACAAAGAAGTACCAGGTCCAATTGTTAAAAATAAAAAGGAATTAAAATCATTCTTAGATAATCCTGACTATTCAAAATATAAAAATAGAAATATGATTAGTAAATATGTTGATTTAACTATAGATAATTATTCAAAAAATATGGCAAATGAAATAAAAAAGGTTTTATATGAAAATGAAAAAAATTGAAATTAAAAGAATTGATTGGATTGATACATTAAGAGGAATTGGGATGTTTCTTGTAATATGGGGGCATGTTTTTCCTACAAATAAATGGAGAATTAGAAGATACATTTATTCCTTTCATATGCCACTTTTCTTTTTTATAAGTGGGCTTACTTTTAAGGATTCTGATAAATTATCTTTTAAAGATTACTTAAAGAAAAGAATAAAAGGCCTAATAATTCCATATTTAGCTATTAATATTGTTTGTTATATTATTTGGGCAGTGTTATTCCATTATAATATTGTCATTGATTTTGATGCTTTAGATTATTTCTTTGGAATATTTGTCTCACATGCAACTTTAGTTCCATGTGCGGGAAGTCAAACATGGTTTATTATAACTTTATTTATATCCGAAATAATATTTTATTTTTTAAAGAAATATTCAACTAATGATTTTAACTTAGGAATATGTGTATCAATAAGTGGTTTAATTGGTTATGTTATAAGTGTTTCTGGTTATAATGATCCAATTCCTTTTCATTTAAATACAGTATTTACGGCAATAGTATTCTATTATTTGGGATATTTGTTTATGAAATATATTAATAAATTTAAAGTTATATTTAATAATAAAATGATAATGCTTATTAGTGGAGGAGCTCTTGGAATAATTGGTTTCATTACTCAATTCTTTAATAGAAGAGTTAGTATGTATTCTAATTTATATGGCTCATTTGTATTATTTTACATTAGTAGTTTATGCACAATAATAGCATTAATTATATTTGTTAATTTATTTATGAAAAAATCAAAATTTTTTAAAGGAATTGGTCAAAATACTCTATTCTATCTAGGATATCATTATTCTTTTATTTTAGTCGTATTATATCTTTATAAAAAAATATTTACTACAAATTTGGGTATGTTAGGATTATCAATTGTATTAACAATTTTTATGTATCCGTTTGCATTATTAGTAAAGAAATATATACCAATTCTAATTGGAAAAGTAAATATTAAATCATTAAATTGATAATATAATTGTTTTATGATAAAATGTATGTGCTTGAAGGAGATAGTATGAAAAGATTTATAAAAGATATAAAGAAATATAAGAATTATATTATATATTCTACTAAAGCAAACCTTAAATCAGAAGTAATTGGTTCTTATTTGGGATGGTTATGGTTAGTACTTGAACCATTGTGTTTTATGCTAATATATACTTTTTTAGCAGGCATTATTTTCAAACAAAAAGTAGAATGTTTGCCAGTATTTATTTTTATAGGTTTAACATTATGGAGTTTCTTTAATAAAACTGTTACAGCTAGTGTGAGATTAGTTCAAACAAATAAAGAAACTGTTACTAAAGTATATTTACCTAAATATATTTTGTTAATTGTAAAAATAGCAGAAAATGGTTTTAAGATGCTTGTATCATTTGTTTTATGTGCTATATTTATGATTATATATAGAGTATCTATTTCATGGACGATATTATGGATAGTTCCAATTATATTAACTGCAATAGTTTTTACATTTGGTGTTTGTACATTAATGATGCATGTTGGGGTATTTGTTGAAGACTTAACAAACATTACTTCAATAGTACTTAGAATGATGTTCTATTTTACTGGTGTATTCTATGACTTAAGTGCTAAAATTCATAATGTCGTTTATAGAACAATTCTTCTTGAATTAAATCCAATGGCAAATATTATTTATAATGCTAGAAATGTTTTGTTATATAAATCATTTCCTGTTGGAATTTGGCTATTTGTGTGGTTTACAGTAGGTGTCTTATTAAGTATATTAGGTATTAGAACAATATATAAATATGAAAATACATATGTGAAGGTGATGAAATAATGGAAAAAGATGAAATAGCAATTACTGTTAAAGACCTTCATGTATATTATAGAGATATGAATAGATTCTCTTTAAAAAAGAATGGTCTTAAAGGTAAAGGTAGTGGAAAATTATTTAAAGCTGTAAAAGGTGTTTCTTTTGAAGTGCCTAAAGGACAAATACTTGGTATTACAGGAAAGAATGGCTCTGGTAAATCAACTCTTTTAAGAGCAATATCAGGTATATTTAGTCCAGATAAAGGATCAATTAATCTTCATGGAAATTCTATATCTCTTCTTTCTATAGGAGTAGGATTTCAAAAAAGATTAACAGGTTATGAAAACATATTTTTGTCTGGTTTATTGCTTGGATATTCAAAAGAAGAGATAGAAGAAAAGTTAGATGAAATAATTGAATTTTCTGAACTTGGTGATTTTATTTATAAACCTGTTAGAAGTTATAGTTCAGGAATGCATTCAAAACTTGCATTTTCAATAACAGCCATATTAGAAACAGATATTATGCTTATTGATGAAGTATTAAGCGTAGGAGATGTAAGATTTAAACAAAAAAGTTATAACAAAATGAAAGAATTAATTAGTCAAGATGATAGAACAGTTGTAATAGTATCTCATAGTACAAAAACATTAGTTGAATTATGCGATAAAGTTATTTGGTTACATGAGGGAGTTATAAGAGATCAGGGAGATCCTCAAACTATTATGACTGAATATGAAGATTTTATGAAAATGGATTAAAAGGGAGAAATATATATGTACGATTATAATGGTAATATTTGTATATATGATTTTGATGGAACAATTTATGATGGGGATACATGTAGAGATATTGTTATGTATGGTTTGAAGACTCATCCATTTATTACTATGAAATCATTAAAAGAAGCAAAAAAACTACAAAAAGAATATGAAGCTGGATTTGCTAGTTTTGAAAGTGTTAAAACTGCAATGTTATCATTTATATTTAAAATTCCTAATTATCCAAAATTTATTAATACTTTTGTTTCAAAACATATGAAAAAGATTAAACCATTTTACAATTCTAGAAAAACAGTAAATGATGTAATAGTTAGTGCATCTTATGATTTGTGGGTTAGTGTTTTTGCAAGAAGACTTGGTGTAAAATGTGTTATTGCTACAAAAACAGATTCAGATGGAAATATTGTGGGGTCTAATTGTAAAGGAGCTGAAAAGATGAGAAGATTAAAAGAAATGCTTCCTAATGCTACAATTGCTTCTGCATATACTGATTCAGAAGTAGATATACCAATGCTTGAAATGGCAAAAATAGGTTATGTTGTTGAAGGAAATAGAATAGTAACATATAAAAGAGGTTATAAATTTAAAAATAGAAAGTGATTTTTAATAATCACTTTTTAAATACTTAAATTAATAATGATTTTTTGCTTCTGTAAACAAAAAAAGGTTGACAGAACAATTAAAGTATAGTATTATTGTAAGAGCAAAGGAAGGAGTGTATTATGGCAGTTAAGATTAGATTAAAAAGAATGGGCGCTAAGAAAAGACCTTTTTATCGTTTAGTAGTTGCTGATTCTAGAGCTAAAAGAGATGGAAATATAATTGAATCTATTGGAACTTATATGCCACTAGATGCAGAAAAGTATAATGTTAATAAGGAATCTGCTTTAAAATGGCTTAAGGAAGGAGCTCAACCTACAGATACAGCTAAGAATATTTTAAGTGAAGTAGGTGTTATGGAAGAATTCCATAATTCTAAAAAGAGTAAATAATGAATTTAGTTGATTTTTCTGAGTTAATTGTAAAAAAACTTGTTAAAGAACCAGATCTAGTTAAAGTACAACAATTTGAAGATGACGAGGAGACTGTCATTGAAATTGCTGTAAGTGAAGAAGATATGGGTCGTGTAATAGGTAAAAGAGGAAAGATAGCTTCAAGTATAAAAACATTGATACAAGCTAAAGCTTATAATGAAGGTAATAATAAAGTTAGAGTTAATATAGATTCATTTTAGGAACATTTTGTTCCTTTTTACTTGCAAAAAAATAAATATTATGTATAATAAATAATGCTTTGATGGGGTGAAATATATGAGCAAAGAAGAAGAAGTTTTAATAGAACAATTATTTCCATGTTCTAATATGAATAAAGAGGATAGAAATTTTTACTTAAATTTAATAATTAATTCAAAAGAATTAACAGATAGTATATATAATTTTACTAGTGCTTCACCCACAAAATATGATTTAGTTTTTTTAACATTACAAAATGAAGGTAGTATAGTTAGATTTAATGGCGCTATTTCAAATGGAGAAGAAAATAAAATGTATTATGGTGTTATTTTGAATAAAGATGATAAATATTATATTCATTCTAATTTCTATAGATTATTTGATTTAGTATTTGGAAGTGAAAAAGAATATTCATCAACTGATCAATTTACTTTTAAGAAAAATAAAGTAGAAAGAAGAACAATCTATAAAAATAATAAATCATTTAAAGCATATGTTAATTTAAAATCTGATGAAGAAATGGAAAATTATTTAAGAAGTAAAATTGGTAATACTAGAAAAAGAAGATAGATTAAGATTTTAATCTATCTTTTATATTTGAAATAAATTGTAAAAGCAATAGTAATATAGAAATTATAGTTGGAATTAATATATAGTCATATGATTCATTAAATTCATCTTTAAAAACAAATATAGAAATTAAGAAAGATATAATCAGTAGTATAAAATGTATTATGTTGTTTTTCTTTTGAGATATTTTATAATAATCTTTTATTATAGATTTAATAAAAAATAAATTAATATTACATGAATTAATAATAAAAAGAATCCAAAGCATTATACTTATATTTTCCATTGAATCCAAAAATGAGAATAAATGAATTCTCTTTAATGTAGTATATACAGGATAATCAAATAAATTATTAACACTATAACCTGACACTCCAATAGTTGTAAAAATATTTAAAATAATAATAGTTACTGATGTTATCATCATAATATAATAATATTTATTATAATTATTTAAATCATATATTTGACTTTTTTTAAATGTATTTAAAAATACAATTAGAGTAGTAAAATAAATAGAAAATAATAATGAAGTAATTATTATATCTTTAGGATTTGTAATAAATAATGGATAATAGTTTTCAATATTAATTTCAGGGATTAAACTAATAAAGTCAAAAATAAAAATTATAATTGATATAAAAGATGTAATAATTGATACTTTGGTAATTGTTACAATATCTTTTGTACTTGTATAGTATGTAATAAATAATATCATTAATAATATAATATAATTTGGTGTATTTACTAAATATTGATTTGATAAAAATACAGATAATCTTAATGATAATAGAATATATGTAAATATAGATAAAATAATATATAAGATTATTGATATATTATTTGGTTTATTTCTATCAATATATGTTTTATTTGGATATTTGTTAAAAAGATGTAAAACCATTTTTGATAATAATAGTGATATTATAAAACCAATTATGATTGTAAGAAATGAATCTGTTTTTGTTTTATATATTATATAAGAACTAAATGTTCCATAAAAAGCAGAACTTGAAAGTGATAATAGTAATGTTGAAAAACCAAAACTATTTATTTTATTATTTTTCATTATCTACTTTCTCCTATAGAAGTTATTTTTGTATTTACATAAATAACTTCATTAATATTATTTAAATTTATTTTTTCTTTATTATGTTTGTAAATATATCTTGTTATTCCTAGAAAATCAGTATTGTTATTTTTAGATAGTTTTAGTAATTCATATGATTTGTTTTTTATATAATCATTTGATAATTGTTCTAATATATTAATTGATTCTTTTTCATTTAAGTCATATTTACAATTATAACTAGATAATATTGCATTATTATTAATGTTTATTGTTAATTTATTATCATATTTGTATTTAGACTTAGATTTACTTAGTTTTAATGTGAAGTTTTCATTATCACAAGGAATAGTAATATAAGAAGAAATAGCATTATTTAAAAGAATATTATAAATAACACTTTCTGTATTACTAAGAATAGTTTTATTTTCTTTATTAAATGAAACAAGCTTATCAATATATACTTTTTCATCATCAATAGTTATGCTTGGATAAATGTTAATAATTCCATACTCAATATTTTTTTGAATCATATCAGTAAATGATAGTTTTATTAATGAAGAGTAATTCCTTGTATTATAATCTATTATGTCTTTTAAAAAAAGTGATGTGTTTTTATTATTATTAAATAATTTATCTATGTATTGATCTTCAATATAATAAACATAAAAATTCATTTTAGATTTTGAATTCCTTAAAAAATAGTCATAGAAACTTGTATCTTTATTAATTGTTCTATCTGTTAGTATTAATGCTTTTAAATGTGAAATAAATAATTCTTTATTTGATTCTTCTGATATTTTTAATAAACATAAGTTAATACTTTTACAGGATGTTTTATAAATGTTTATTTTGCTTTCCTTTTCATTTTCAAGAACTTCGCTTATCATTTCATATTGATTGTTATGATAATCTAGTAATATTCCAGTAATAATAGATATATCATCTATTTCACTATAGTCATAGCAACCACTAAGTAATAAAATACTAACAACAACAATAATTATTTTCTTCATATTCCACCTAGTATTAGTGTTTGCATTATTGGATTAAAAATGTATAAATAATAATTAAATTATTAGAATAACTAAGGTATAAAAACATGTTTTTTAAAATAAAAAGATTTACAATAATAATAAGAGGTGATAAGGGAAATGAAAAATAAAATAGTTTTATTACTATTAATTACGCTTTTGTTTATACCAAAAGTATATGCAGTATGCGATGAAGGAAGTTATAAAGTAACTTATGACGCAAATGGTGGAACTCCTACAGAAACATATAATATGTATCAAGGAGAAAACTATAAAAAGTTTTATACACCAAAGAGAAAAGGATATAAATTTTTAGGATGGTACACTAAAGAAACTGATGGCGAATTGGTTGATTCAACTACATTGGTAAGAAAAACTAAGGATCACACATTATATGCTCATTGGAAAAAGATAACATATACAATTAACTATGAGTTAAATGGTGGTACTAATAATGAAAATAACAAATCAAAATATTCTGTTACAACAAAGACATTTGCTTTAAGTAATCCAACTAAAAAAGGATATACATTTAAAGGAAGGTATAAAGATAGTGAATTTAAAAAAAGTATTACAAGTATTAAAAAGGGAACAACTGGTAATATAACACTTTATGCAAAATGGGTTAGTAGTGATACTATTGAAAAAAATAATTTCATAAATGATGCAAAGGCAATATATCATATAGCTCAGAATAAATGGATTGAAGATTCTATATTAGAAGTTGGAGACAAATCATATAGTGATTTAGCTGGAGCACCAGGAGGATATACATATTCAATAACTATTAATAATGAAGGAAATGTAATAAACTACTACGTATCAAATGGAAAGTATGAATATGAATATGAAGGTTTAGGACTAAGCATGGATGAAATTATTGCTGTTGCAATATAGTTACATTAAAAAGATTTGAAATAAAAAGTAAGGTTACTTTATATAATAAAGAATACAATCTTACTTTTTTATATGATTTAAAATTTAAGCGATGTGATTATTAATGAAGTTTTATATATCTTACACTATGAATACTTCTTATCATGAAGTACTTACATTTATTTAATATTTTTGTTAGTATTTTGACTTAACAAACCATTTTTAATAAGTTTTTTCTTTGATTTAAAAGTATTAAATAAATTAATATAGGGTCTATTAAATGTTTTGATACTACAGAGATTAGTTATTAAAAATAAGAATCCAAAAAATATTCCAATCATACCAAATAAAGAAGATAGAATCATTATTATATATCTATAAAATCTTATAAATGATTGAAAATCTTGATATGTAAAAATAATGGATGAAATTGCAGTAATAGCAACTACTATAACCATAATAGGGGAAACTATTCCAGCACTAACAGCCGCATCACCTAGAACAAGAGCCCCTAAAATAGAAAGTGAAGTACCACGATTAGTTGGTGTTAATGCATCTGCTTCATAAAGAATTTCAAAAGTTATCATAAGTAAAAATGCTTCAATTAAAGCTGGAAAAGGAACACCACTTCTTTGAAGTGAAAAGTTGATTAAAAAATCAGTTGGAAGCATAGCTTCATCATAGGTAATTAGTGATAAATAAATTGATGGAGCAAATATAGTAATGAATAA
>CAMKMS010000004.1 GCA_946413985.1 uncultured Mycoplasmatota bacterium | reverse complement strand
GATTATGATTTAATACATAAATTATTAATTATTACTAAATCAATTGAATCACTATATAAAAAAATGTGTGAATTAGAACTAAATGGTAAAAAGAATACAAAAGAATATAATGGATTAATTACATTATTAAAAGAAACAGTTGAAGAAGAAAATAAAATATATAGTGATGCTAATATAAATGAAGAACGTGGTGTTGGTTTAACATTTTATATAATGGAACAAAACTTACCAGAAAATACAGAAAATGATGTTGAAAGTACAATAAACCAAAATTATAATGTTAGAACATATAGACGTATTATAAATAATCTATTTAATATAGGAGTTTCAGATTATAAAAGTGCTAAATTAAGAAATGCATTTGAAAAAGATATAATTAATGGATACTTATCATTCATGCAAGATTTTGCTAATAGCAAAAGTTATGAAGAGAAAAAAGATCAATTTATAATTAATAAATATAATACAGCATTTATAAATAAATCAATAGAATCTGATATGTTAAGTAGCAGTTTTGATATTCCTAAAACATTTTATGTTAGTTCAAGATTAATTGCTGATGTATACAATGTTAATTTAACATTTTATAAGTCAATAAGTAATGATTTTTATGCAAAAGAAGCAGCAAAACAAATATCTAGATTGATTGATATATTTGATGAAGAATATAAATATGATGATGATAATAAACTATCTTCTATATTAAGACAATGTTATTTAAGATCAGCATTCTTATTTTTAGATGATGAATTATTAACAGATATGAATGATAGTTTTCATGAATTTGTTGAAAGTGATGAATATTTAGACAAACATTCAAATGATACTATTGGAACTCAATTAGTTATTAACTGTTTTAAATCAATAAAAAAAGATAGAAATAAACCAGCTATATTATCACTAGGATTTAGAAAACAAAAGAATTGATAATTTATTTATCAATTTTTTTATTATGTGATATAATATAAGACACATTTGTTTTAGGGGGAAAAATGGAACAAGATATTCAAACATTAACTTTAGATAAAAAGATTTCTATATTAAGTCAAATAAGCAATTATTATGCTAAAAGTGGTATGGGTTATAATAAACAGAAAACTAGAAATGGAAAAGCTGTAAAAATATTACCAACTATAACAAAAGAAGAAGCATTAATAATATTTAACACTCCATCAGTTCAAAATGTTATATTAAATATAGATAATACAGAAATATTAAGAACTATTTTTAGAAAAGTACCACCTTTTTTCCAAGAAATAATGTTTTCCCATGAAAAAACACAAGATTTATTACTAGCGCCAAGACAATCTTTAAATAGAAAAGAATTATTTGATAACTATAATAGAAAAGAAATTTCTTTTAATGAAGAAGAATTAAGACAATTAGAAAACTTTTTACATTCTATTAAAAGTCCAAAAATATATGAACAAATAATTGAAAGTAAATATTTTCAAAGAATTATTGCATTATGTTCTTATAAACAACTTTCTTCATCATTCTTTAAAGGAATAAACGAAGTAAAACTATTTTATAATATAATAAATGATGAAGAGATTTTTAATACTTATATTTCAAGAAAAAGAAATATTCTTACAATTTTTAATAATGTAAGTGAACATATTCTCTTATCAGATGATTATGATAAAATAGTAGATCCAAAAGAATTTTTGATGAATAAAAGAAGTCATTCTTATAAAAAAGATAGAGTTATTGTAGATAAAAGGACTTTATCTCTAATGACTACTGAAATGATAAAAGAACTCTTAGAATTTAAAAATATTGATAAAAAATTTATACAAGACTTTTTAGAAAAAGGTATTATTGAATTCATCAAAAGTAATAATTTTGATTTTAATAAAATATTTCCACATTTATTAAATAGAAACTATATATTTTTTTCAGAAATTGATTATATATATTTTAATGTTATTATAGATCAATGCAAAGATAATGAGATAGTTAAAAATAACTTTATAGATTTCTTATATAGTATATTATGTAATAATCTAGAATTAGATGAAAATGAAATAAGACTTTTAAAAGAAGCATTGTATAATAAACTTAAAACAAAAAGTATTACAAAAGAAGATTTTGGAAAACTATTTCACAGTCCTGATACATTAAAGACTGCATTTTATTTAAAATTTGGAAAAACTTCTAATAGAATGGATTATTTAAATGGAATATCATTTAAACAAATTGAATATATAAATGTTAAACATATAAATAAAATAGTAAAAGAGTTACAAGAAAAAACTTATTTTGCTTATGAAGATGAATTATCAAATACATATTCATGTGCAATTAAATTATATTTAGTCTTTGGTTTAGAAAGAGTTTTAACTTTTTTTAGCAAAGAGTTTCCTGATGTAGGTGCAATGTTTTTAGAAAGAGCTGGTTCTTTAAATGTTAAAAATGTTGAATTTAAAAACGAAGGAAATAAATATTTACCAATTCTTTCTAATGATTTTTTAAATTTCATGTTTTCAAGTCAAAATAATAATCATTTTATAGAAATGCTTAAACATAGATCAGATAAATCTTATACTGGATTATATTCATATTGGCCTTTATTATATAATAATTTCGATGAATTAAAAGAAAAATGCCATGGTAAAATTACTTTAAAAAAATTAAATATTTTATTTAAACAATTATCTCCCTCAAGAGATATAAATGATGTGTCACCAGATAATTATAAGTTAACTGAAAATGATATATTAAATGATATATGCTTAGGAAATAAAACAAAAAAGCCTAATGAAGAAATCTATAAATCAGTATTAGATGTCTATGAACAAATGAAAAGAAGAACAGAATCTAGTATTCCATATGTTAAAGGAAGTTGTTCAAATGGATATTCTTATGAAATGATGAAATTAAATGATCCAATTGCATTTACACTTGGTTATAAAGGTAATTGTTGTATAAGAATTCATGATATAGCACATAATCATTTATTACATGCAACATTATGTAGAAATGGTAGAATATTAATAATATACGATCAAAATAATGAGATTGCAGGATTTGCTCCACTAAAGAGAAATGGTGAAGTTTTAATTGCAAATAGTATAGAGTGTACACATAAGTTAATAAATGAAAAAGCAATTGAAGCGTTTAAAGAAGCCATTAAAGATATTGTTAATGTATCTCAAAATAATAAAAATGGAGATAATCCAATAAATCTAGTATGTATAGGAACTGATGCATATGCAAGACCAGAGGGAGAGCCATTTCCAGATGATATACAAACACCAACTATTTTTGAAAAAGATGATTTAACATATAGAAGAACTGATGTATATCATAAAAATTTAACAATAATATATAAGAATCCTAAATTAGATTTAAATAATATTAAATATGGTAATCCAAAGTGTAGTTATCAAGATCCAAGACCATTAATATGTTGTTGTGATTTTTTCAGATCTCCTAGAAACGAGCAAGAAAAAGCATTAAAAATTATAAATGCAGTTAGGTATGTAAATTGTGATTTAGAAGAAGCAGAAGATTTTAAATTATGCGATAAATACGGTTTTACTTATTGTATGTATAATGAAGACTGGTATATTATTAAAACATACGATGGAAACATATATGGTGACTATTTAAAATATGATGAAAGAGCTTTAACTGAATATAATAATGCTTTAAATGAATTTAGAATAAATTCTTATAAAGGAAATCAATTACAAGAACCACAACTAATAAAAAAACTAAAATAAACTATACTCAATTAAAATAATTCATAATATTTTAAAAAGTATAATAAGATAATTTTATAAATGTATTTTTTAAAACAAAAAGTCGATTCATAATTGAACCGACTTTTTTTATAAACTCCATACTTTATATTCGTTTGTTTAAAAAAATATAGGGATATAATTTGATTAATAAATACATATATTTATTTTAAATTTAGTATTGTTTTGATCAAAAATTAAATCAATTTTATTTTTTTATCTCTATAATAAAAGATATTAAGAGTAATTCCTTCTGCATTATGATTTTTAACTATTTCACTTATTACAAACGTTTCTAAATAGTGCCCAGCCTTATCACCTTGTTGTAATTCATCTATAGTTGTAAATCCTTCTAAAATGCATGATGATAGTTTTAATTATGAAAAATTAGTTGTATTTGAAACATTTAAATTAGTTAAAGATTTAACAAAAAAGCACTAACTATTCTATTAGTGACTTTTACATTTTAATTAGTGATTTATTTTATCTATCGTTTGATTTTTCCTCTTGTTGTTGTGCAAAATTCATCACTCTTTCAGCGTTCATTAAATTATGAGTTCTAATTGCAGCCTTAATATATTCAAATTCTTCATCACTGTATAGAGATAATTTTAGTGTCTCAATCATATTTTTAACAGCTAATTCATCAGCAATATGTTGCGCTGCAACTGACTCCCAACGATCAACACGATCATTATACATTTTATCTTTTCCTCACTTTCATATTAGAGTGTATCATTTGTAATACATTTTGTCAATTTTTAAGTTAAACAAGCTTTCCTTTTATCCTGTACTTATTTTCTTTTAAAACACTAGTTGCCCATTTTCTAAAAATAATACCATTTTTAGATTTAACTCGATAACCAACACTAATTATCATATCTAAATTGTAATATTCAATATTACGTTTAATTTTTCTACTTCCTTCTTGTTGAACTGTCGCAAATTTTGCGATAGCTGAATTATCTAATTCTTCCTTTAAAGCATTATTAATATGTTTTCTAATTGTTTTAAAATCTCTATCAAACAAATCAGATATTTGATTTGAATTTAACCAAACAGTATCATCTTTCAAATTCACCTCCAATCTTACATTTTGGTTTTCAAAAATAACAATTTCATTTTTCATAATTTACCTCCTTTTCAATCGCTATTTACATGGATCAACAAAAAAGGAGACATACTATTTATAGTATATCTCCGCATGCTTGCAATCTATTTATCTTGCCTTAAATAGAAAACCCTAGTCAATCTAATTGTCATAATAACTCTTGGCAGGTAATTATTACATATTAATTATATAACGCAAATATTTGTTTGTAAATAAAAAATTAAAAATCGAACTATTTTAGTTCGACTAATATTCTAAATGGCACATCAAGTATTACCATATTTGACTAGGGGTCACATAAAAAGGAATTCAATTCCAAATATAATATATCACATTAATTTAAAAAATTCATAACTAAATCTATAATTATCTCTTTTTCTTTTGGACTTGATTCTGCTATTAAAAGAGTCATAGCAGTAAGTGTATTATTATCAATTATTTGCTTTTCATTTTTATATAACAATCCATAATAATTTAAAAAGTATATAAATAATGTTGCTGCTATTCTTTTATTACCATCAACAAATGGATGATTTTTAATTAAAGTATATAAGAAATTACATGCTTTTAATTCTATACTATCATATACATCCTTTCCATCAAATGTTAGATATATATCATTTATAATTGACTCTAGTCCATGATTTCTTTCTATTCCAAATACATTACTATCATTATTAAACTTTAATTTAGATATTAATTCTAAGCAATCATTATATGCAATAATTCTACTATCTTTATTACCTTTAACTTTTGTTAGAGATCTATGATCATAATCATCAAGCAAATCTAGCGATTTAGTATATTGTCCTATTACATTTAATATGTCTTTAGCCTCAGAGTCACTTATCCTATCAGTTCCCCTATTTGCTATTTCAATTAATTTTACACTTCTTTCTAAAAATTCTAATCTTTTATTATTTATAGCTAAACCTTTTAACATATAATCTTTTAAAATACTACTTGCCCATTTTCTAAAAATAATACCATTCTTAGATTTAACACGATAACCAACTGATATTATTACATCTAAATTATAAAAATCTAGCATCCTTGTTTGTGTTTTATTTTCAATTGCTCCATGTAAAGTGGTATGTGCAAATTTTGCAATTACCTCTTCTTTATTTAATTCTCCCTCTTTAAAAATATTGTTGATATGTCTTAAAACTACAGTTCTATCCCTTTCAAATAATTTTGATATTTGTTCTAAAGACAACCAAACTGTTTCATCTTTTAAACTCACCTCCAATCTTACATTTTGATTTTCAAAAATAACAATTTCATTTTTCATAACATACCTCCTTTTATTGTTATTCTTAATAATTACTTGCAAAAAAAAAGGAGACATACTTAAAAAAGTATATCTCCGCATGCATGCAATCTATTTATCTTGCCTTAAATAGAAAACCCTAGTCGAACAAATTGTCATAATAACACTTGGCAAGTAATTATTACAAATTAATTATATAACACAAAAATATGTTTGTAAAGCATTTAAATAAAAAACTCAAACTATAATAGTTTGAGTAATAATCATAATGGCACCAGTAGTTACCGGTTGTGAAACTACTTTCATACCATTCAACTGCTATAAATATTATAGCATAGATTGATATTTTATTAAACATTTCATTTTTTATTTTTAACTCTAGTCTTTGCTGGCTTTTTTTCTAATAAATCGGTCCAGTGCCCGCTAGGCATGAATTCTGATATATCTTTGTCGTTATTTTGTGCTTCCTGAAAGGCAGCCCATTGCTCATTTGTAAGAACATTTTTGAAATGATTATCATAAAATCTAAACCAAGCCCAATATGATGGTGTTGGTGTAATGTGTTTACCTTTTTCTGGTTTTGGTAACTCTACACCAAATTTTGTTGTTTGATATACCAAATATTCTAGGGCATATTGTTCTTCAGATAAATCTATTTCAGGCATTTTTCCATCGGCCATAGCATGATTGCATTGCCAAATGTATCCACCTAAATAATCAATTGCAAAATATAGTTCTATTTCACCCAAATTATTAATTCTTCCTGGGTCTTCGATAATCCCTGGATATATACCATATGTTGGTTCATTAATTTTTAAATTAAGCACTTCATAGCCAGGAAAACCTTTACCATTAATTAATTCATCAAGTCTTTCTTTGCGATTCTTTATATCCCATTCTATTGTTGGTTCAGCAGTTTCAGGTTTTGCCCCTTTTTTTAATTTGTCATAACTACAAATTGGTTCATAATTATTCATCGCTTTTGTTAGTACAGGAATTAATTCTTCTAATACTTCTCTATGTTCTAAATCTGTTGAAGCAAGCAAACAATCATCATAATTTGAATATATTATTTTTATTGGTTTTGAATCTAATGTTCCTTCAAGATCCCATGCATTTTTAGGCCTATAAACATTTATTCTATCTTTAAAATCTTTTCGTAAAATTAATTTTGCATCATTAATATCATAAATTCTAGTTAATGACATTTTTAAAACCTCCCTAAGTAATTATTTATTATATCATTATTTTTTCTTTATGCAATATAAAAACTCTAACTATAAAGTTAGAGTTTGCATACATTATGGCAGGGGTAGAAGGACTCGAACCCTCGCGAACGGTTTTGGAGACCGGCATACTACCACTATATGATACCCCTACAACAAGAATAACTATAATATAAATCGAGGGTTTTGTCAAGAAAAAGAGTTAAACTACAAACTGTTAACTCTTTTCATTATTCTTGTTTTTCCAAGTAATTTCATTAATTCATAAAGATCAGGTGTATTTGATTTTGAAGTGATTGCAACTCTTATTACAGTACTAATATCAGCAACATTTCCTTTGTATGCATCTGGATTTTGTTTATATTCTTTTATATTAGATGCATATCCAAGTTCTTCACATAATTCTTTTACTTTATTAAACCAAGTTTCTTTATCATCATTTTCATCATAATACTTATCAAAATATAATTTTAATATATTTTTAATTTCATTTATATCTGTTATATTTTTCCATTCATATTCTTTAGTAGTATTTTCAAATTTATCATCATACATATACCAAATTAAACTTTCAATCATACTATAGTTAACAATGTCTTTTCTTGGTTTTTCTTGTTCACGCTCAATATTTAAAATATTAGTATAATAGTCCATATCACTTTCAATCATACTTTTCAAAGATGGACTATATTCTTTTGCCCATTCGTATGATTCACTTGCTACTTCACTAGCTTTTTTATGAGCAATAATATCTCTTGATAAACTACCTAATTTTTCTAAATCATAAAGAGCGCCAGAAGAAGACATTTTTTCAGGATTAAATTCAAAATCTAAATATGTTTTATCAGGATTTTCTGAATGCCACTGTTCATAATTTGAATTAATTATTGTCATTAATGATTCAATTACAGCTTCTTTTGGATAACCATTTTCACTATAATAACTCATAGTAGCTTCTGGATCTTTTCTTTTACTTATCTTTCTAATGCTGTTTCCTTCTTTTTTAATAATTAATGGAGTATGAACATATTTTGGAAGTGGAAAACCAAATGTATTAAATAATTCAACATGTTTTGGAGCACTACTTAACCACTCTTCTCCTCTAATTATATGAGTTGTATGCATTAAATAATCATCAACTAAATGTGCAAAATGATATGTTGGAAGATGATTATCACTTTTCATGATAATGAAGTCTTCATCATTTTCAGATAATTCAAGGTCTCCTTTTACTTCATCATGAAATTTGAATTTACGCTCAAAATCTCCTTCACTTCTAAATCTAATAGCATACTCTTCTCCAGCTTTGATTTTTTCTATCATTTCATCTACTGTTAAATTTCTACATTTAGCATATTTACCATAATATCCAGTTCTTTGTTTCTTATGCTCTTGCATTACTCTTAATTCTTCTAATGTTTCTTTTTTGCAAAAACAAGGATAAGCTCTTCCTATTTCTATTAAATGCTTAATAAAAGCATGATAAATTTCTTTTCTTTCACTTTGAACATATGGTCCATAATTACCAACAGTTTTGTCGTGATATTCGTATTCATCAGGATTTAAATCATATCTTTTTAATGCAGAGTGAATTAATTCAACAGCTTCACCTACTTCTCTTTTTTGATCAGTATCCTCTATTCTAAGCATAAATACACCATTATTATTTTTTGCAATTAAATTATCTATAATTGCTTGGTATATTCCACCTATATGCATATATCCAGTTGGACTTGGAGCAATACGTGTTGTTACTTTTCCACCTCTATCAGGATATATTTTTTCATAATCTTTTACTGTTTTATTAATATTAGGAAATATCAAATCAGCTAAATCTTTATTAGTCATTTTTGCACCTCTTTTTTTAACAAATTGATTATATAATATTTTGCAAATGAAAACAAGACATTTACTGTCTTGTTTAAAAATACATAATAATTACATTACGTTAAATATAACCATTATAAATACAACGCTTAATACTACTATCATAGACATTAAACAATAATCAGTAAATCTAATTCTTTTCTTCTTTTGAATAATAGTTTCTTCTTCTGGAATCTCTGTAGTTTCTAAAATAGGTTCCATTTTAATTGTATTTATTAATTCTTCCTGGCGTTTTAATTCTTCATCTATATCAATAATTGCTGTTGTTTGATACATTGTTTCTTCTTTCATAAGTTCACTTCCCTCATCTATCGTACATATATATACATTATAACTTAATTAGTCAAATAATACAAGTATTTTCTTGACTTATTAATAATTATAGGTTATTATTAATACGTGCCTACGGAGACATACTCAAGAGGCTGAAGAGGCGCCCCTGCTAAGGGTGTAGGTCGGGAAACTGGCGCGAGAGTTCAAATCTCTCTGTCTCCGCCATATAAAAAATTACTCAAGAATTTCTTGAGTTTTTTATTTTTTTGTAAATTATTTGTTTTAAATATTTCTCTAAATTCTTTTAATTGATATAATAATAAAGTGCAATAAGGAGAAATACAAATGAATGATGAAATAATAAGTGAAATATCAAAAGAATTAAATGTTAAAGATTCACAAGTTAAAAATGTTTTAAATCTTTTAAGTGAAGGGAACACTATTCCTTTTATAGCAAGATATAGAAAGGAAGTAACTGGAGCACTTGATGAAGAACAAATAAGACATATAAATGAATATTATGAATATGAAGTTAACCTTTTAAAAAGAAAAGAAGATGTTATTAGATTAATAGATGAAAAAGGATTATTAACTCCTGAAATAGAAGAAAATATTAAAAAAGCAAAAAAACTAGTTGAAGTTGAAGATATTTATCTTCCTTTTAAAGAAAAGAAGAAAACTAAGGCAACTGAAGCAATTAAAAATGGTCTTGAACCACTTGCTAAAATTATTATGAGTTTTCCAGATAACTTTAAACTAGAAAGTGTAGATAAATTCTTAAATGAAAACGTTAAAACAAGAGATGATGCTATAGAGGGAGCTAAATATATTATTGCTGAATGGATTAGTGATAATGCATATTATAGAAAATGGATAAGAAGTTTCTTTTGGAAAGTAGGAATTATTACATCTAAAGTTAAAAAGACTAATCCAGATACTAATAAAGTATATGAAATGTATTATGACTTTTCTGAAGCAGTTAAAAGTATAAAACCACATAGAGTTCTAGCAATTAATAGAGGCGAAAATGAAAAAGTATTGACTGTAAGTATTGATGTTAATACTGATGAAATACAAGAGTTTTTAGAATTAAAAATAATTAAAAAAGATAGTCCAGTTCGTGAATATGTAGTTGATGCTATAAAAGACTCATATAAAAGATTAATTGGTCCATCTATTGAACGTGAAATTAGAAGTGAACTAACAGAAAAAAGTGAAGATGCATCTATTGAAGTATTTAAAGAAAACTTAGAAAATTTACTTCTTGTAGCACCTATGAAAGAAAAAACAGTTTTAGGATTTGACCCTGCTTTTAGAACAGGTTGCAAACTTGCTGTAGTAGATCCAACTAGTAAAGTATTAAATATATCTGTTATATATCCTCATGAACCTCAAAATGAATGGGAAAAATCAAAAGAAACATTAAAGGATTTAATAAATAAATATCATATCGATATTGTATCTATTGGAAATGGTACAGCTTCACGTGAAAGTGAAAAACTAGTAAGTGAAACTCTAAAAGAAGTTAATGGTTGTAAGTATGCTATTGTATCTGAAGCGGGAGCTAGTGTATATAGTGCATCTGCTCTTGCCATAAGTGAGTTTCCAGATTTAACTGTTGAAAAAAGAAGTGCTGTTTCTATTGCTAGACGTCTTCAAGATCCATTAAATGAACTAGTTAAAATAGATCCCAAAAGTATTGGAGTTGGTGAATATCAGCATGATGTTAGTCAAAAAAAACTATCTGAAAGCCTAGATTTTACTGTATCAAAATGTGTTAATAATGTTGGAGTAAATATAAATACTGCTTCCCCTTCTATACTTAAATATATATCTGGTTTAACAAAAACAGCTATAGATAAAATAATTAAATATAGACAAGATAATGGTAAAATAAAATCAAGAGAAGAATTAAAAAAGAAAAAATTATTAAATGATAAAGCATATGAACAATCAATAGGATTTATGAGAGTAATAGATGGAGATAATCCACTTGACAAAACAAATATACATACAGAAAGTTATGACAAAACATTAAAATTATTGAATCACATTAATATGACTACAAATGATTTAGGATCTAAAGAATTAATTGATGCATTAAAAAAATTAGATACTAATAAAGTATCAAAAGAACTTGATATAGATTTATATACATTAAATGATATTATTGATTCACTTGAAAAACCTAATAGAGATTTTAGAGATGATTATGAAATGCCACTTTTAAAAAGTGATATATTAACAATTGATAATTTAAAAGTTGGAATGAAATTAGAAGGTACTGTTAGAAATGTTGTTGATTTTGGTGCATTTATTGATATAGGTCTTCATAGTGATGGACTTGTTCATATATCTAAAATAGCAAATAAATATATTAAACACCCAAGTGAAGTATTAAGTGTTGGCCAAATAGTTACTTGCTATGTAATTGATATAAATAAAGAAAAAGAGAAAGTTTCCCTTTCTCTAATCGATCCAAATAATTAAAAAATCTGAAATTATTTTTCAGATTTTTTTGTTGTCTTTTTAGTTTTTGTTTCTTTTGCGCTATTACCTTCAGTAACAACTTTCATTGCTTTCTTCATAAGTAAATCATATCTAAATAAATCAGGATTTCCAATTTCTTTTAAGAAATCTTCTTTCTTCATTCCATAATTCTTAGCCGCTTCTTCTAATCCTTTTTCATATTCTTCATCACTTACTTCAAGTTTTTCTTTTTCAACAATAGCATCCATCATTAATCTATAACCTATTCTCTTATTAGCTTCTGGAACTAAAGTTTTCTTAAAATCTTCTTCTTTACTATTAGTAAACTTTAAGTAATCATTGAAGTTTAATCCTTGATATCTTAACTTTTCAGAGAATTCTCTAGTTAATCTATTAACCTCATCATTAGTCATTTCTTCAGGAATTTCAAATGTAGATGATTCAACAACTTTATCTAAACATTTAAATAAATATTCATCTTCCACTTGTTTTGCTTTTTCAGTTTCAATTCCTTCTTTAATATAATTTTTTAATTCTTTTTCACTTGTTACACCTTCAATATTTAAGTCTTCAAAAAATTCTTTATTATATTCAGGCATAACTCTTTGTTTTACTTCTTTAATTTCAACTTTAAATACAACTGGTTTTCCTTTTAATTCTTCACTATGATAATTATCTGGGAATGTGACATTAACGTCTTTTTTATCACCCTTCTTAAGTCCAACTAAAGCTTCTTCAAATCCAGGAATAAATGTATTAGAACCAAGTTCAAGATTATAATCTGATCCTTTTCCACCCTTAAATGCTACACCATCTTTAAATCCTTCAAAATCAATAACAGCAATCATACCATTTTCTAAAACAGTTTTATCATCTAAAGTGCGAACTTCTGCATATTGTTCTCTTATATGACCAAGTTCATGCTCTATTTCTTCATCAGTTACTTCTACTTTGTCTTTTTTAACACCTAAGTTTTTATATTTTCCAATTTTAACTTCTGGTGAAGATACTAAAGTAAATTCTACTTCTACTTCATGTTCTGTAATATTTTTAATATCAATACTTGGAGTAGCAGCTGGAGTAATTGTTTCTGGATCACTTAGAAGTTTAGCATATAATTTATCAACAGCTAAGTCCATAGCATCCATATATAAAGATTCTACACCAGCTTTTTTAGTATATATTTCATATGGAACTAGTCCTTTTCTAAAACCATCCATCTTTATATCTTTTTTCTTTTTATTATAAGATTCTTTTAAACAATCTTTCCATTCATTTCCTTCTAATTTAACGCTATAACTCTTTTTCATATAACCTCCTAAAAAATTTAAAATTTAAGCTATTGCAACGATTTTAACAGAATAAACACCATTTGGAGAAGATACTTCAACAACATCTCCAACTTTTTTACCCATTATTGCAGTTGCAATTGGACTTTCATTTGAAATTTTATTATCATCAGGATCTGCTTCTTGACTACCTACTATTTTATAGCTTTCAGTATCATCATCATCTTCATATTGAAGTTCTACTTGACTACCAATACCTACTTTTCCATTACTTTCTTTTTCATCTATTACAGTTGCATGTTCTAAAGAATACTCTATTTCCATTATTCTTTTTTCTAAATTAGCTTGATCTTCTCTTGCTTGATCATATTCAGAGTTTTCTGATAAATCACCTAAAGCTCTTGCTTCTTTTAAAGTTTGAGTTACTTCAGCTCTTTTTTCAGTCTTTAAATAATGTAATTCATTTTGTAATTCTAAAAAACCTTCGCTAGTTAAAAATATTTCTTTCTTTTTCATGTAAAGCCACCTCTTTCTTGCTACCAACAAATGATACAATAAAATGTATATTTTGTCAAGATATTTTAACCCTTACTATATCACCCTCACTAACTTTAAATGGCATATTAATTTTTAACTTTTCTTGAGGATGTGATGCAGATGTAACACTTTCATTGTCTTCGTTGATAATATAATTTATTCTTAATGATTGAACAGATGTATTAGGTCCAAAAACCTCTACTTCATCACCAACACTAAATTTATTTCTTTGCTCAATTAAAGCTTCTTTTGTTTTCTCATTATAAGATAAAATAACTGCTAAGAAATCTTGATTTGATACTTCTTGTCTTCCACTATAATATTGTCCTTCAACTCCAGGAACCCCATTATAAAATTGACTAATATTTTCACGATTAGATACTCTATTTAATACTTTTTTATAGTAATCAATAGTTTTCTTATCAAGACTACCATCTATTTTTTTATCCATAATAGTTCTATAAGCATTAGCAACTGTTGCTATATAATATAAGCTTTTCATTCTTCCTTCTATCTTAAATGATTCAACACCTAAGTCCATCATATCAGATATATAATCTATCATATTCAAATCTTTAGAAGAAAATGCATAATCATATTCTGTATTATTATCAAAATTAAATCTACATACTTGTGAACATCCTCCTCTATTAGAATCACGTAATGTTACATAATTACTCATTACGCATCTTCCACTATAACTAGTACACATAGCTCCATGAATAAATACTTCAAGTTCTGTATCAATGTTTTCTTTTATATATTTAATATCTTCTCTAGATGCCTCACGAGCAAGTACTACTCTATAAGCACCAAGTGATTTATAAAATTTAACACTTTCAAGATTAGTAATAGATTTTTGAGTAGATATATAAAATTTTGTTTTTATATTTAATCTTTTTATTGCTTCAATTACTGCAAAGTCACTAACAATATATGAATCTATTCCTATATTGTCAAGAGCAAGTAAGTATTCATCAAGTCCTTCTAGATCCTCATTATGAAATATCATATTTACTGTAACATATACTTTTTTATTTCTTTCATGAGCATACTTAGTTGCTTTTTTTATATCATCTAATGAAAAATTATTTGCATTTGCTCTTAAACTATAATTGTATCCACCAAAATATACTGCATCAGCTCCATAATCAATTGCCACTTTAAATCTTTCAAAGTCACCAGCGGGTAATAAAAGTTCATAATTCATTTTAAATCACCCACCTTATATTTAATATCATGTTCTAAGAAGTAATAGTCTGAATCTATTAAATCACATAATTTTTTATTAAATAAATTATCAAGTATTAACTCTGTAGTTTTTGAATCTATATTAGTTAAATCAATTATTAGATTAAAACTACTCAAATTATCCAAATACTTAGATGCACAAAATACTTTATTAAATCTAACAATACTTCCATCTTCATAGTCAGATATTTCTAATTCTTTATGACTTACTTTTTCATTTAAAACATAACTATTTATATTATTATCAATATTATAATTTTTATTAAAATTACTAACTAAATTACGTCTTGAATACATAATCATATTTTTACCTAAGTATCCATAGTATATATTTGACTTACATTCTTTTATAATTGTTTCAAGTTCATTTATAGTTAAATCATTATTAATAACTACATTTTTAATATCTAAACTATATAAGTAGTTTATAGCTTTATAGTTTGATAATATATGGTTTTCCCATAAAACAAATCTATCTTTATCAATAGTATTAACAAGTCCTATATCTTCAATAATAAACTTTATTCTTTTATTGAATTTAGGATATAATTTTTTAAAATCATATATTTTTTTATGTAAAAATTTATTAACTAAAACATATATTTCATAGTTAGATGATAATTCATTTATTTCATCTATATCATAATATACATCATATCCAATACTATAACCTTTTAAAGGCAAAATAAAAATATTAAAGTTATATTTAGTATATAACTTTAATTCTTTTTTATTTGGAATAATTAAAAACTTTTCTTTCTTCTGCATACACCCAATTTATCTCCCACTTCGATGTATTCTACATCAAATTCATTTTGATTATCAAGATAATCAATGAATTTTTCTATTTTTCTAACCATTTGTCTTAAATTTCTCGATTTGATTTCACCACTTTTACCAACAAATCCATGAAAATCTAAATTATCAATTATTACTATTCCATCTTTTTTTAAATTATTTTTAAACTTATCTAAAAATCTTTTATTTTGACTTTTTGCAGCATCAATAATAACCATATCATAAATACCATTAATATTAGTATTTAATGCATCATCAAATATTAATTCAATATTATTTAGATTACTCTTTTTTACATTAGATACAGCCATTTCATATCTTACCTTATCTCTTTCAATACTTGTTATTTTATCAAGATTAAGACTTGCAAAACAAATAGTTGAATATCCAATTGCTGTTCCAATTTCTAGAATAGTTTTAATACTATTTTCTTTAATAATACTACTTATTGTATTAATAGATTCTTCACTCATTATTGGTACGTCATTATTAATACCATACTCTTTTATTTCGTTTATTACTCTTCGTACTCTATCCATAATCCATCTCTTTTTAACTGACTTACTGTACTTGAGTGATCATCATAAGTTTTATTAAAATAAGTTTTACCATTCTTATCAGCCACAAAATAATAATAATTATGATTTTTAGGATTAATAGCAGCAATAATAGACTCTATTCCTGGATTACATATTGGACCTACTGGAAGGCGTCCTTCTAAGCATCCATTTCTTGTATTATAACTTCCACATTTTGATAATTCTTCTTGTGTTAAATCTCTTTTATAATTATCAATTTTTGCTTGATAATATGTAGTAACATCACTACCAAGACTCCATCCATCATTTAATCTATTTATAAATACTCCTGAAACACCTTTTCTATCATTACTATTACCAGCTTCTAATTCAACAATAGATGCAAGAGTTAATAATTCATGAACACTATATTTACTTTTTTCTATTTTTTCTTTATAACTTTCTAATTTACTTTCCATATTATCAAGCATTTTTTCAAAAATATCTTCTATAGTAGCACTTGTATAGAATTCATACGTATCAGGAAATAAATATCCTTCTAAAGAATAATAGATATTCTTATTTTTAATATCTTTATTTAAAAACCAATATTTACTGATTAATGAATCTAAGTAAGTAGTATCTTTTAACTTACTATATATTTCTTTTTCATCAAGTCCAAATTTTGAAACCATAGTATTAACTACATTTCTCATATTCTTTCCTTCATAAAAAGTTACTGTTATTGTTTCTGCTGTTGTATTACTACCTTTTTCTAACTCTTTAATAACATCCATAACACTAAGATTATTACTTATTTCATATTCACCAAATTCTAAATCTTTTGTTTCATTCAACTTAACATATATCTTATATGCAAGTTCATTTCTTATAATACCCTTTTCTTTTAATAAAGAACCTATGGTACTATATGTTTGTCCTTCATCTATATATACTTTAACTTTAGTTCCATCATTATTTGGAGATGTTAATAAATGATTATATGTTAAAAATAAAGCACATCCCATTATAATTAAAAGAACTAATAAACCTATTATTTTTTTCATAAAACACACCTTTGATTATAACTATTTTTCTAATGATTCTAAAATATTTGAAAGTATTTTAAATTCTTCATCTGAAGAAATTGCTTTCATTTTAGTAATATTACCTTTATCACTTAAAACATAACTTGATGCAAAACAAGACACTATTCCATTATCATCTCTTTTATCATCAGTATAAACAATATAGTTTAATTTATTATTAGTATTTTCTACATCAAATAAAACTCTATATTCTCTTTTTTTACCATTTTTATCTTTTAAAGTTATATAATTATTTCTCATTTTTCCTCTTATCCAAAAATGCCTGTAATATAATCGTAGAAGCTATTTTATCTATAACTTTCTTTCTATTCTTTCTTCTAGTATCATTACTAATTAATAACCTTTCTGCTTCTACTGTAGATAATCTTTCATCTTGCATAAAAACTTTTTTAGTTGGATATCTACTTTCTAATAATTCTTTAAAATCAAAAGTGATTTCACTTCTTGTTGAAACACTTCCGTCTAAATTCAAAGGATTTCCAAGTACAAACGCATCAACATTTCTTGTATATACAATTGTATCTAAATTAAGTAATAATTCATTAGTATCTTTATATCTTATTACTTCAACACTACTAGCTATTGTAGAAGTTTTATCACTTATTGATATTCCACAAGTCTTACTACCTAAATCTAAACCTAAGTATACCATTATTTATTTATAAAACTACTCAACATAAGTTCAAGTATTTCTTCTCTTTGAAATTTGGTAATTCTATTTCTGCATTCTTTATAACTAGAAATATAACCAGGATCACCACTAACAAGATATGCCACTATTTGTTTAACTGGTTCATAACCTCTTTCTTCCAAATCTTTACTTACGTTAATTAATTCTTTCTTCATATTTTCATCAATAATTGTTTTTGTATCTACAATAGTAGTTTCATCCATTTTCATACTCTCACTTCCCTTATATATATTTTAACAAATAATTACTTTTTTAACAATAAAAATGACTATTTTAATATAGTCATTTTTTATTTATCTTCTATTATAGATTTACAATAAGCACATCTTACTTTTCCATGTCTATTAACATCGTTGATAGCACCACAATTAGGGCAATTAATTGTAATAGTATCTGCTTCATTTTTATGTTTTTCAATTGTGTAATACACTATTTTTTTATCAACTTCATCAAATGAAATGCCATTTAATAATCCTTTATCATTTAAATACTTAATGTCTTTATAAACTCTTTCTTGCATCACATCTAAGTTATTAATAGAAGTATTAGGAAGTCTAAGAGCGATCTCATTGATTTGTAAATGCTTATTATAAATATAAGGGACATATTTTTGTAATAGAATTTCATCTTCAGAACTACATTCTTTAATTATTTTATTTGGTATATCTATATAATAGTCACCTATTAATCTTTTATTTTTTAAATATCTAATTTTTAAAACACATTCATCAAAACTACACCCTGAATCTTTGGTGATAAAATCTAAATCTTCAACTTTTTCATTAATAATTAAATCATATATTTTTTTCATCTTATTATCAAATTCTATATCTGACGGTTTAACTATTCCAAAAAATCTAGCAAATCTTTGATATGACCATTCATTTATTTTATTAAAAATATCACTCATCTATATTACCTATTAAATAATATAATATAATTAATATTTTTAAAATATTATATTGTATACTTTACAATAATTATTTATGATATAATCTAGTTAAGAGAGGTGTACTATGATATATTTTCCTAAAATCTATGGTACTTGTAGTGGCGCTAATAATGCAATTGATTTGGCAATAAAAGTTAAAAAAGAAAACAAGAATAAAAATGTCTATATTTATAAAGAAATATTACATAATAATTACGTTGTGAATGAACTTAATAAAATAGGTATTAAAATAATTGATAACCTAGATAATTTAACTAAGGATGATATTGTAATAATTAGAGCACATGGTGAACCTAAAAGTACCTTTGATTATTTAGATAATCATGGAATTACTTATTATGATGCTACATGTATTAATGTTAAAAAAGTGCATGATATTGTACTAGAAAAGAAAAAAGATTATAAGATAATAATTGTTGGTAAAAAACTTCACCCAGAAGTAATTGCTACTAATGGATGGTGTGATAATAATGCTATTATTATTGAAAATGAAGAAGACTATAAATTACTTAATCAAAATACTTACTACTATTTAGTATCTCAAACTACTGTTAGTACAGAAGATGTTAATAATCTAAAACAATATATGGACAAAAATAAGATTAAATATGAATTCAAAGATACTATTTGTAATTATCAAAAACTAATCCAATTATCAAGTATAGAGTTAGCTCGAAATATGAATATGATGATTGTTATTGGTGGAAAAAATAGTTCAAATACAAAAGAATTATATAATGAATGTAAAAAAGTATGTGATACTTATTTCTTTAGTGAAATAGAAGAATTTTATGATTTTATAAAAACAAAAAAATTCAAATTATCGGATAAAATTGGTTTTACTGGTGGAGCTTCTACTATGAAAAATCAAATATTAGAATATGCAAATTTACTTGAATTTTATATATATTATACTAATAGAAAAAAAGATATAGAAAAAGAATTAATTAAGTTTAATAAAGTAGTTACATCAGGAAATAATAATAAAATAGTAAAAGATGCTTTAGACAAATTCACTTATATGAATTTTGATGGTAAATGTATTCGTGGTACTTTAATAGATCTTGGCTATAAAACATTAAAAAATGATGATAAAGCAATAGCTCTAGCTTCATCATATGAAGCATTTGAAACATCCATTTTAATTCATGATGATATTATTGATAATGGTTCTTTGAGACGTGGTAAAAAAACTATTCATGAATTATATAAAGATGAATTTAAGAATATGGAAAATGATAATACCCCTACTTCACTTGCATTGTGTCTAGGAGATATTGGTTTATATTATATTAATAATTACATTATTTCACATTATAAGAATAATAAGAATCTAACTAAAATATTAACTACCTACAATAATATAGTCATTGATACTGTTAAAGGAGAAATTCTTGATGTATATCTTCCATATATCGAAAAAAATGATAAAAATCATAAATTAAATGAAGAAGATATAATGGAAATATATAGATTAAAAACTTCAATTTATACTATAGTAGGTCCATTTACTTTAGGAATGATTTTATCTAATAATAAAGATAAAGATATTGAAGAAATGAAAAATGTTTTATTACCACTTGGAATAGCTTTTCAAATAAAAGATGATATTATTGGAGTATTTAGTAGTACGGATGTAATTGGTAAACCAAATTATTCTGATATAGAAGAATTTAAACAAACTATTTTATATTCTTATATAAAAACAAATAAAAAAGAATATTTAGATGAACTACTAAAAATATATGGAAAGAAAAATATTACAAATAAAGAATATAATAAAGTTAAAGAATTATTAACTATTTCTGGTGCACTAGAATATGCTAATAATAAAATGATAAGTTTATTTAGTGAATCAAAAGAAAAACTATTATCTTCTAATATTAATCAAAATGTTAAGAATATTCTTCTTGGATTTATAAAATACTTAGAATTAAGAAAAAAATAAAGGATTTATATCCTTTATTTTATTTTACCTTTTGTAATATTTCTATTTTGATAATCTTCTAAAGCTTTATCAAACTCTTTTTCATCAAAATCTGGAAAACATGTACTTGTAAAATATAACTCAGCATAGCTTAAACTATATAACATAAAATTACTTATTCTAATTTCACCGCTTGTTCTTATCATTAAATCAACTGGTGGTAAATCATTATATAAATAATGATAATATGTATTTGTATCAATATCATCTAGACTAATTTTATCTTCTTTATAAAGTTGTGCTATTTTCTTAGTTGCATCTACTATTTCAGCCTGTGCTCCATAATTTAAGCATACATTAAATACTCCACCACTACAATCTTTAGTGTCTTCTTGTATTATATCTATGATTTTTAAAACATCATCACTAAGTGGTTTCTTACGTCCTGAAAATAATACTTTAATATTATTATCTTTAAAAAATGTTCTTTCTTTCTTGAATGCTTTTACAAAAAGATCCATTAAGTAACCTACTTCTTCACTACTTCTTCCAAAGTTTTCTGTTGAAAAAGCAAATACACTTAAATATTTAACTCCCTTACTTAAAATGTAAAGTGCTGTTTTTTTAAGTCTTTTATATCCGGCATAATGTCCATCAGTTCTTTTTTTACCTTGTTTTGTTGCCCATCTACCATTTCCATCCATTATAATTGCGACATGATTTGGAATACCATTATTCATATACTTTTTACCTCTTTCATCTAAATAATTATAACATAAAAAGTAAAGTGAATAAAAAAGTTTTGCATTCAGAGTATTTTTTTTGTATAATTTAAGCGAATAAAGGCGGTGAATAGAATGAAAGAAAAGATAGAAGTTTTAATTGATGAAAAACAATATTCAAAAATTAAAGATTTATTATCTAAAATGTATGAACACGATATAGCTGATATTTTAGAAGAACTTGAAGAAAAAGAATTAATTAAAGTATTTAGGTTACTTCCAAAGTCGCAAGCCGCTGATGTTTTTTCATATCTTGATACTGATACACAAGCAAAATTAATTAGTATGTTAAGTGATACAGAAGCTGTAAACATCATTAATGATATGGCAGCAGATGATGCTACTGATTTAATTGATGAAATGCCAGCTAATGTAGTAAAAAGATTATTAAATAAAGTTGATAAGGAAACAAGAAGAGATATAAATCAACTACTTAAATATCCAGATAATTCAGCTGGTAGTATAATGACTACTGAATATATTGATTTAAAAGAATATAATACAGTAAGAGACGCTACTAAAATAATAAGACAAGAATATGACGAAACAGAAACTATTGAAACTATATTTATTACAGATAAATCAAGAAAGTTAATTGGAACAATACAATTAAAAGATTTAATAGTACATAATGATGATGTTATGATATCTGATATTATGGATAGCGATGTTCTTTCAGTTAATACTCTAATGGATCAAGAAGAAGTAGCAAATTTTATAATGGATTACGATTTAACATCTGTTCCAGTAGTTGATTCAGAAAATAAACTTGTAGGTATTGTAACTATCGATGATGTTGTTGATATTATTGAAGAAGAAGCAACAGAAGATATCGAAAAAATGAACGCAATCTTACCTACTGAAAAATCATATTTAAAGCAATCAATATTTGATATTTGGAAAAGTAGAATTCCATGGTTACTTCTTTTAATGGTATCTGCTACTTTCACTGGAAAAATAATTCAGCATTATGAAGAAAGTCTTGCAGCAATGGTAATACTTACTGCATTTATTCCAATGATTATGGATACTGGCGGTAATGCTGGAGGTCAAGCTTCAGCCACAATAATTCGTAGTTTATCACTTAATGATGTAGAATTTAAAGATATATTAAAAGTAATATTTAAAGAATTAAGAGTATCATTTTTCGTTGGATTAACACTAGCAGCAGCCAATTTTTTAAAACTATTATTTATTGATAAAGTAACAACTAAAGTTGCTATAGTTGTATGTTCAACTCTTGTTCTAACAGTATGTGTTGCTAAAGTAATTGGATGTTCTCTTCCAATGATTGCAAAAAAAATGAAGTTTGACCCTGCTGTAATGGCTAGTCCATTTATAACAACAATAGTAGATGCAGTTTCATTATTTATTTACTTTAAAATTGCAGTTTCTGTTCTTGGTATATAAAAAATGTTTCCATTTGGAAACATTTTTTTATCTTAATCTACCAATTAAATTTTCGATATCTCTTTGAGTTTCTAACCTATCAGTTTCTCTTTCTAATCTACCATCTTCAAAAGCAATACTCATTTTATCTAAAAAATTTGGTTCTTTTCTATAATCATCTAATAAATCTTTTCTTTCTTGATGATTCATCTCAATTCTTTCACCAATATCATTAATCTTATCAACACTACGTTCTATACTATTTTGCCTATTTAAGTATTTTTGTAATCTTTCAGTAACTTTCTTTATGTATAAATCAGTATTTGAATTAATAATTTGAGTTTGTTTAGATGCTATTGCTGCCTTTTTAGACTTTAATTCTTCTATTCTTTTTAGAACTTTTTGAATTCTTTTTTCTTGAATTTTATTTCTAAACTTGCTTTTATATTTTTTCTCTCTTAATCCATCTAATTTTTGATATTTAGATCTCAATTTATCATTTTTAACTGAAGCAACAGTATCTAAAAGCATTGCATTATTTTTATCATCAATATTCGCTAGAACATTCTTTCCACTATATTCTAAATCAAGATTACCAATCTTTAGATTAGCTTTAAGTCTTTGATTTCTTTCAATATACATAGCTCTTTCATACTTTAATTTACCTAATAAATTTTGTACTTTTTGAATATAAGCAGGACTAAAATTCTTAATATGATCATGGTTTTTCATCTTGTCTTTTAATATAGACTCATATTTACTAATTAATAAATCATATTCTGAAACTTTCTTTTCGTTTCGATCATATACTTTTTCACACAACAATAATACTTGAATCTCATGATCATTTTGTAATCTATCAATTTGTTCAGGATTCAAAACAGTATTTTTATCTTTTACTGGAATATTCAATGCATAAAATATTTTCTTTAAATTATCAAAATCTAAAAATCTTGGTAATTTTCCATTTTTGATTAAATCTTCTATTGAATTAGGATTTACTGCTTTAGGAATTTCTTTTTCACCAGTTTTTCTTTTTTCTTCTGAACCCTTTACAGGAGCTTTATTATCTGGTGCTGGCTTTGTTGATGAAGATGATGATGAATTTCCATTTTGAGTTTTAGATGGCTCTGGTTTAGCTTTAGGTTTTGGTTTTGGGTTAGATAATTCAAAAGCCTTAAAATCTGATTTTGTTTTAGGTTCTACTAATAAACTGTCTTTAAATTCTTTTTTTATTGCTATTCCATCATTTACCCTATTTAAATTTACATTTAACTCACGAACCCTACCAATAAGCATATTTCTATCATCACTAATTACCTTTAAAGCAAATATTAACTTATCAACTTCTTCTTGAGATAACTTGTACTTTTCAGGATTATTGACTTTATCTTCAAATTCATTTCTCTTTTTATCTAAAATACTAATTTTCTTTTTATCATCTTTTAATTCTTTATTAATTAATTTTTTTATTGCATCTCTTTCTCTTTTATTTGCATCAATACTCTTCATTGATTCATCAATTTTTTTAGTTATTAATACATTCTGACTCATCAATTCTTCATACGTTGCTTTATCAATAAGTTTTTGAGAAGCTTTTATTCGTGAGAACAATTCTTCTTTTACAGGAATTAATCTAAGTAAATCATTTTTAGAATTTATTAAATCTCCATAACGAAGTTCCTCTACAGATTTATCTTTAAGAATGTTGTTCATTTGTGAGACCAATTTGTCTATTTCTTCTTTAAAGCTTACTTGAAATTCATTTTCATGAAATTCAATTTTTGGCTTAACTACATTATTATTTCGAGTTTTAATATACTCTTGAATCTTTTGCATAGCTTCTTTTAATAATGATTCAGGCAATAATGATTTTGCTTTACTAACTTTGTCTCTTAATGAATTTAATTTTTCTTCTAAATTATCTACTTTTTCTATACTATTATATAAATCTTGTATTTCTTTTAGATTATCAATATATTCATTATAAGCTTTTTGTATTTCTTCTAATGATTTAATTTGATTTTCTAAAGAATTAATTTCACCTTCTAAACGATTCAAAGACTTAGCTTTATCATCAAAATGTAGACTAGAAGAATTTTCAGCAACTTTTTTATATTCTAATGATTTCTCAAGATTATTTTTTAAACGATCTATTTCTTTTTCTAATTCACTATAACTTCCAAAATTCATTTAAATATCCCCCTTAATTTGCCTCAGCTAGTTCACTGCAAACTCTGTTTATTTCAGCATTAATATAATCAATCTCTTCTTGATTAATAATGGTATCTAAAGAATATGAAGCACTATCTTCATTTAGTATAGATGCAAAGACTGATTTATTCTCATTTGCAAAAGTATAAATCATAAAAGTTTTATTATAAGTATAAGAATCTATAATATCTAAGACATTTATTAAGACCTTATTTCCATCCTCCGCAGTTATAATAAGTTTATTTTCTAAATAATCATCCATATGACTTCCTCCATATTCTATATATAATTTTAACAAAAAAAGAATTAATTTACAATATTAATTCTTTATTTTATCTCCCTCTTCTAGCATTGTAATAATTGAAATTCCATATCCCATTTTAACATTATCAATAACTACGTTAGTAACTGAACCTATCACCTTATTATTTTGTATAATTGGTGAACCACTCATTCCTTGAACAATACCACCTGTTTTACTTATTAATTCATCATCAATCACTTTAAAGCTAAATGCTTTATTTGTATCTTTCTTACTATAATACTTTTCTAAAATGTTTATATTATATTTTTTAATTTCATTATTATTTGTTACTGTTAATATATAAGCTTTTCCTTTATTTATGTTATCAAATGTTTCAATTTCATATAATCTATCATTTGGTATCTTTTTCAAATAATAACCATATAAACCATTAATAGTATTACTTTTTATATTACCAATAATATTATTAAAGAGTAATGTCGCATTTTTACTTCCAACATTTCCATTAGTACTTTTATTAATATTAGTGACTTTACTTTCAATTATTCTCCCATCTTTTACACTTACTCTATTATTTGATTCACTATAGTTAATTTCATGTCCCAAAGAACCATATATTTTTGTTTCTGGATCAATATATGTTAAAGTTCCTAAACCAACAACACTATCTTTTATATATAATCCAGTTTTATATTTATTGTTTTCTTCTATTATATTTAAATCAATAGTTTTTTCTTCGTTATTTCGAATAATAATAGCTTTATAATTATCTTGTTTTTTATGATTAATTATATTTAATAAATCATCATTATTAGAGACATTAACACCATCAATTTTTATTATTCTATCTCCAATTAAAAAATCTTTATTTATATATTTACCTTTAACTTTATAATAACCAACTATTTCCAGACCATTACTTTCAATATTTATACCAATACTTTCTCCACCAACTATTATTTTATTTGAATAAGCAAGTATACTTATTGGTAAAATAAAAATAATAAAGAAAGTAAAAAGTATCTTTTTCATACATTTCACCTCTTTATTATTTTGGCTTTATTACTATTGATTATATATCCAATTATTGTTATTCATTAATTTCAAAATCAGTTATTTTACCATTTTTATCCACTAATTTATTTATTGTTTCAGTAGCATTATTTAATTTAGTCTCACATGATTCGATTAGTTTCATTGCTTCAGTATATTTCACTATTGATTTATCTAAATCAAGTTCCCCACTTTCAAGTTCTCCTACTATAGTTTCAAGTTCTCTTACCTGTTCTTCAAATGTTTTTTCTTCTTTTTTTACTGTCATTTTTCGTTTACTCCTTTAACATTAGCTAAAATATTTCCATTTTTTACCATTATATTAATATCATCATTAATACCTAAATCATTAATATTCTTAATAATTTTGCCATCTTTATGTACTATACTATAACCTTTATCAAGAATATTATCTGGATTTAATAAATCCAACTTAACCTTTAAAGTATTAATACTAGTAGCATTTTTTTCTAAGATGTTAGTTATATTTTTAAATAGATTTACTTTTAAATTATTTATCTTTTCCTTTTCGCTATCATATAGTACATTAGGATTATTAAGTATATAATTTGATTTATATTTATCTAATATATGTTTATAATTATCAAGTCGATTTTTTATTATATTATTTAATCTGTCATATAGAGTATCTAATTTTTGCTCTTTCATTTCATATAGTCTCATTGGATTATTAAGTATATAATTTGATTTATATTTTTTTAATAGTTCATTTAGACTATCTAGTTTATTTAAAATAGCATTATTAACTCTATCTTTTGAACTTATAAAGTACCTTCTCACTTCTTCATGATCTGGCGTTGCCATTAATGCAGCACCTGTTGGTGTTGGTGCACGTAAATCAGCAACAAAATCACTAATTGTAAAATCAATTTCATGACCTACACCACTTATTATTGGTATTCTACTATTATATATGGCTCTTGCCACTATTTCTTCATTAAAGGCCCATAAATCTTCAATAGATCCTCCACCACGTCCCAAAATAATAGTATCTATATCATCAAAAGTATTGGCAAGATTAATCATTTCTACTATATTAGGTGCAGCATCTTCACCTTGAACCAGTGTTGGAAATAAATAAATTTCTGTCATTGGAAAACGCTTATTTATTGTTGAAATAATATCTCTAACAGCTGCGCCTGTTGGTGCAGTAATTACTCCTATTTTTCTTGGAACTCTTTTGATTTTTCTTTTATGTTCCTTATCAAATAGTCCTTCTTCACTAAGTTTTTTCTTTAATTTTTCAAATAACACATATAAGTTACCAAGACCATCCATTTCCATAGAATCAACATATATTTGATAGCTACCACTTGCTTCATATACACTTATTCTTCCATGAACTATAACAGAATCGCCATCTTTTGGATTAAAATTCAAATATCTTTCATAATTGAACATCACAGCATTAATTTTACTATTTTCATCTTTTAAACTAAAATACAAATGCCCTCTTGAATGATATTTTATATTACTAACTTCTCCCTTTAAGTAGACACTTGAAAGTTCACTATTGTTTTCAATAGTGTTTTTAATAATCCTATTAATATCACTTATAGTAAGATATTCAACGTTCATTTATTCCTCTACTTCATCTCTAATTTTATCTAGAACTGCATTTATTAATTTTACTATTTTATCATCGCTATACTTTTTAGCAAGTTCTACTGCCTCATTAATAGCAACAATTTTTGGAGTATCATAATATACTATTTCATAAGTTGCTAGTCTTAAAATTGCCTTATCTGTTTTGCCTAATCTATCTAAATTCCAATTACCTAAATATTTGCTTATAGTTTTATCTATTTCTTCTAAGTATTGAAGTACACCATTAACTATATCATTAACATATTTATTATCCATTTCTAAGTTTTCTTTAATTACACTTTCTACATCAAAAGAAATATTGTCTTTTAAATAAAAATCTATTTGATATAAAATAATCATCACTTTTTCTCTTGCTTCTGTTCTTGTTAGTTTCATATATAAATCCTCCAAAAAATCTATTAAAATTATACCATTATTATGATAAAAAAGATATTATTTTTTTATATTTTTAATTATTTATTTTTATCATTTAAACATATCATAAAAAAACAAAATAATTCATTATTTTGTTTTTTATTATTTTAATTACAAGTACTCGTTTGACCATATAATACTGTATGAGCTTTCTTTGTCGTTCCCTTTGGACATGCAGTATTTTTATCATCTTTGCTCTTTTCTACATAGTAATTTTGTGGTACATTTCTAACACATGAACTTTCAGAAACTTTATTAGAAACAGTTGTTCCATTCCTATATCCACTAGGACATACTGAGCATCTACTAATACTTCCATATGTTACTACATGAGCAGTTTTATAATGTCCCTCTGGACATTCTGTGTCATTCGTTGCCTTTGCACCCATAACATAATATCCAGCAGGAATACTTCTTACACATTTATTTTCAGCAGTCTTACTGTCAATAGATGTTCCATCTCTATATCCATCTGGACAAATATTACAAGAACTAGTACTTCCATAAGTTACATTATGTGTTCCTTTATAGCTTCCATTATCACACAATGAATTTGTTTTATCATTAGCTTTAGCTATATAATATCCAGCTTCAACAATTCTAGTACAAGAGCTTTGACTAGATTTACTTGTAGCACTCTTACCATCTCTATATCCTTCTGGACATTGTAAGCAAGTACTCACAGATCCATATGTTACACTATGTTTTTCTTTATAATATCCATTTGGACATAAAGTACTACTATTAGAATTAGCTTTAGAAATATAATATCCACTACTAACATTTTTTAAACATTTATTTTTTGCTGTTTTATTTGATACTGTAGCACCATCTCTATATCCTTCTGGACAAACAGTACATTTACTAGTTTGTCCATATGTTAATTGATGAGATTCTTTATAGAAACCATTAGGGCAAACTTTACTTTCTTCAGATTTTTCACTTGCTACATAACTTCCTGCTGGAACATTTTTTAAGCAACTTTCTTTAGATACTTTATTTTCAAGTTTCCTTCCATCTTGATATCCATTAGGGCATTCACTACATTTACTTGTTTCTCCATATAGGATTGAATGAGTTATACTATATTGTCCTGTTGGACACAATGTATTGTTAATTGATTTTGAACTAGCTATATAATATCCTGCAGTAACTTTTCTTAAACACTTATTTTCTGATACTTTGTTTTCTATTTTAGATCCATCTCTATATCCATTTGGACATGACTCACAACTACTTGTTTCTCCATAATGTAATTGATGAGCTTCTTTGTATTTTCCATTTTCGCAAATAGTATTACCAGCTGCATATGGAGCAGAAATATAATATCCTGCTGATATTTTTCTTAAACACTTCTTCTGGCTAGTTTTATCTTCAAGTTTAGTTCCATCATCATAACCAACTGGACAAGAAGTACATGAACTAACACGTCCATAAGTAACTGAATGCTCTTCACTATACTGACCATCTGGACATTCAACAATTTTATTTGTTTTTGCTTCTATTAAACGTTTTCCCGCTTCGACTTTAATAAAGCATTTGTCTATTTTATCAGAACCAGCTTCACTAGTATATCCACTTGGGCAAAGAGAACATTTTCCAGCTCCACTTGAAGAATACGTTCCAGCTTCGCAATCATTACATTTATTGTCACTAGCACCTGAATAAGTACCTGCACTACATTTTTTCCATATTGCATAAAGAGTCACATTATTATCTAAACTCCATGACCAATTTGTTCTATTTTGTTTATTCCAAGAGAATCCATCACCATCACTTGATGAATTCCATCCAACTTGAATATAACCCTCTCTTTTACACAATTCATCAGTTATAGTAAATGGTCCTTCAAATGTAACAGTCTGATTCTTTGGAGAATCAAATCCACCATTACAATCATATGAAACTGTATATTTATTAGCTTCCCAAGTAGGAAGTATTGTTAAATCTTTAGTTATATTATTTAACGATGATTTAACCAAATTCTTCTTACTATCTACTATTTCAAGATCTTCATATATAAATCCTTTAAAAGTATAACCTTTCTTAGGTGTAACTGAACTTAATGTATTTAAAACTGTTTTATTATCAATATCTGAATAATAATTATCGCCATATATTGCGTAAAAAGTATCTGGTTTAGCATCAGTAATGTTTATTGTAAAAAGACCATAACCGAATTCAACATTACATTCTAAATTCTTTTTTACAGTTTTAACATTTAAAGTTTTTGTTTTAATATCATATACTCCATTACAATCATTAGAAATATATCTATATCCACCTTTTCCAATAATCTTTATATTTGCACTACATTCTGCAGTTTCACAATTTCCTTTAACATATTCATTATTTCCACTTTCTATTGTTGCGTAATCTGGATTAACTATAGCAGAAACTTTATACATAGGATCAAATTGCCAAGGATCATTTTGAGTTCCACTTCCACTAACAACTGTTTTAGGTCTTACATATTCTGTTACCCTAGAAAAATAGTCACTATTAGGATCTTTAGCAATATCTATATCATCTGTTGTTATAACATATACATTTTTCTTATCTTTTGATAATGTCCAAAAGCTATCATTTATTAATAAATATGAAAGTCCTTTTACCTTTGTTAATTCATATTCATCCTTACTAATAAATCCACCCTTAACAAATAATGAATTATATTTATTCTTACCATTACTAAATTCATACTTAATCTTTTTTCCTTGTAATATATATTTTTCATAAGTATTTATATAATATTCTTGATTAATTAATTCATTAGCATTCTTAACTGCATTTTTATAAGTATCAGCACTAATAAATATCGGTAATATTAACATTAACAAAAATAATAATTTAATTATTTTTTTCATTCTCTTCACCTATTTTAATATACATTAATATTTTAACACATTTATACTCTTTAATAAAGATTTTTTTTATAAAAAAGCACCAACTCTAATAATTGATGCTTTTATACTTCTGCAATATATTCTAATAGTTTTATAAACATTTTAATAAATATTGTATCAAGACCTTTTCTTCTTAATTTTCTAATTTGAATTCTTTTTTCTTTAATTGGTTTATCACTAAATAATATTGAATCAATTAAAATCTTTAATTCTGTTGATATTTTTAAATCAGTAATAATACCTTCTAAATCATCATTTATTGCACGAGAAGCGTCTATTTCAATATCATTTCCCTTACAATAAACATATATTTTAGCATCAGTAGGTATATTATCAAAAGTAATAACAAAATCATTATCTTCAATATAGCTCTTGAATGGAACATTTATTTCATTACTAAATACTTGTACACCTTTAGTATACTTTGTATTTCTAAATCTTATTATATAATTTCTATTTTCAGGAACTACTTCTCTTTGACCATCTTTTGGTTCTAAAGAAACAGAAAAGTCATTTTCTTTATAATAATAATTAATTTCTGTTGTATAACTTAAACCATCTTTATATTTAGATGAATAACCATCATCTTCATATAGTTTATATGTATTACTTCTTCCTGGGAAAATATGAATTTCAAGAGTTTTAGGAGAAGATACATCATTAATATTATCTGGATCTAATACTGCCATTGGAATAATAGCTCCAGTTTTAGCAAATACTGGATAATCTTCATCTCTATAGAAAGTAACATATCTTCGTCCACCAGTAAACTTTTTACCAGTCTTAAAATCATACCAAACTCCATTTGGTAAAAATAATCTATGAACAACTCTACTCATAATACTATCTTTTGGTGTTACGATTGGTGAAATAAATAATTCACTTCCAAAATAATACTCATTTTTATAAAGAGGTTCATCATATGTTTCGGGATATTTGTAATATAATGGCTGTATCATAGGTGAACCAAAAGATGAATATTTTTTTGCTTCACTATACAAATATGGAATCAATCTATGTCTTAATGTTAAATATTCATGAGTAATATTAAATGTTTCAGCATCCCATTTCCATGGCTCTCTTTTATAATATTTTCCAGCATCACTTGAAAGTCTTAATATTGGACTATAAACACCTAATTGAACATATCTCATATATAGTTCGCCATCTTCAATGCCACCTTTAAATCCACCAATATCATGACTCCAATAAGAAACGCCTATATTAGATGCAGTTGAATTAAAAAATGGCAAATATCTTAGTGTTTTCCAATTAATAAATGTATTTCCAGAATAAAGAATAGAATATCTATGAGGTGCAATACCAAAATTACGTGATAAAATTAATCCTCTCTTTTCAACGTTAGAAAGAAAATTTTTATACAAATAATAATTTGAAGCAAAATTCCTTAAATTATTATTTTTATTATCATCATCTATCCATAATACATCTACACCTGTATTTAATAATGGATTAATAATGCCTTTTAAAAAACCATCCATTAAATTAGGATTATATACATTTATTGGAATATTTTTATCTGCATCAGCACTATATATTTTAACAAAATCATCATGATGTTCTTCTTCTGTACTTATAATACCATCCGTCTTAATATTTAGTCCTAAATGAATTCCATTTTTATTTAAGAATGATGACAAAGCCTTTGGATTAGGAAAAATATTTTTGTTAAATGAAAAACTAGTATTTGTAGAACTATATTTATTTCTAGCATATTCACCTAATAATAATACAGAGAATGGTATTTTATATCTCTTAAATGAATTAACAAGGTCTAATACCTTTTCTTCGCTATACTCTTCATTTTTATTCCACCATACTCCAAAAGTATATCTAGGAGGTAATAATGGTAAACCTGTTAAGTTAAAATAGTCTCTAAGTCCTATTCCAAAGTTTGAATTATATACAAATAAATATGTATCAATATTCATATAATTTGGAGCAATTATATTTCCACTCTTATCTAAAATTGGTGTTCTTTCATCATCAATTGATGTAAATCCATCTAAAGAAAATAAGCCTTTGTCAAGATCCACACTTCCATTCATATTATCTAAACTAAATGCTGTTCCTTTAAAGTTTCTTGCTTCAGGATGATTGAAATACCATATTTTTTCAGTATTTGTTATAGTTACTTTTAAATTCTGTTCAGGCATTAGTTTACTTCCAACAAAATTTTTATTTTTCTTATATTCTAATACAAAATTATCATTTCTAATAATTAGAATACTTTCATCCTCTACTACTTCAACTTTAGGTTGACCAAAACTTCTATTTTGAGCAAAAAAAGTAGGATAATCATTAAATGATCCAGACTCACTATATTCTAATCTAATTAGAGTATCAGATAAAATACTAATTCTATAGTTTTTACCTCTATAAACAAATGTTGATGGTGTTTTACTCTTTACTAAATCTATTTTAAAGTATTCACCTAAATCATACATAGATTATCCTCCTTTCTAAGCTATTTTTAAAATTATTGTTTTAATTGTACCATCCAGTTTTTATAAACTTCGCAGTTTGAACTTGTTGGTGGTGGATCAGCTTTCTCCATCTTAGCAATCATTGGTATTTTAAATATTCTACCAAAAGCAACACAAGTTCCTGCTTGTAATGTCTTTTGTTTTTCTACTATATCTTCACTCATATTTGGAACACTTTTTGCGATATATTCAAGATCAGCTGGGTGATTGATTTTAAATATCAAAAAGTTAGCACATTGTGATATAACATTTTCATTTAAGTCGGTTGGTCTTTGTGTAATTAAATCAAGAATTAATCCATATTTACGACCTTCTTTAGCTATTCTTTCAAATATATTATATCCAAATAACTTTTTATCATCGCCTTCTAAAACATATCTATGAGCTTCTTCTAATATCATATGTATTGGAAATGTTGCTCGATCAGATAAGCTTCTAGTGAATTTCATAAACATACGTCCAAATATTTTAACTATACTTCTTGCAAATCTATCATCAACATCTTCTAAATTAAAGTTAACAATTTGACTTTTTTTATTACCATTTATTTGTAATCTCTTAATGTATTCATCTATAGTAATATATTCATTTGCACTAAAGAACTCTCCATTACCACGATTAGTCAAATCATGTAATTTTACTTTTAAACTCATTGCAGAATCATACATTGCTTCATTAAGCAAATATCTTTCACTATAAAGTGTGAAATTCAATGCAACTTCTAAATCATGAAGTGAATAATAAACTCCCTCAGAATTAAAATTCCAATGTCTATTATCATCTATAAAAGTCTTAATATAATCTGATATTATTTTATGTTCTGCAAATCTTCCTTCACTATCTATATCAAAACAATTTCTAAATTTACGAGTAAATCCAATTCCAGGTACTTCAGTATCTAATGATAACTCTGGAGTATTTGTTTCATTTAATATTTCAAAAATCTGATCTCTTATTCTTGCAGAAGTTTGATTAGTATACATTATTGAAATAATTGCTTTAGCAAGAACATGATTCTTAAATTCAGCTGCCTCTTTATCGTTTCTTGCAAACATACGAACATATGTAAGAGCTGTTTCAATCATTGCAATTTGAGAAAAACTTGTAGCCTCAAGTAAATTTAATATATCTTCTAAATCAAGTAAACACACTGGAATATTTAATTTCTCATAAGGTTTACTTTTATTTGTAGTTATTACTTTAAAAGAATAATAAGGATTATTATTACTTAAATCTTTAAATGCATTTATATATTCACCATAAGAATCAAATATAAATAAATTTGCCTTATATGGAATAATACTGCTATTTGGAAAAATATTTTGTATTATTCTACAAATACCATATGTTTTACCACTACCAGTATTACCAAATATAGCAGTATGGTTTGAGAATAATTCATCGATACTAACCTTCAAAGGAAAATCATTATATAAAGGTGATACTCCAAGTTGAATACTAGCATTCTCATTTCCCGTCAAAATAGCTAGTTCCTGCTCATTAATAATTCTAACATTTGCATTTAAACTTGGTTTTCTTATTAAACCACCAATAAAATCATTTTCGGTAAGTTCACCCAAAAATGTAACATTTATTGTATCTTGATTAATTGAATCTATTTCACCTAATATCTTTTTATTATTATCTTCAAATACTACGTGTAAATTTATTAAATCATTTATTTCTCCTGCATCTTTATTAATAGCAAGAGTTGCAGTATTTTTACTAATTGTTAATATTTTTCCTAGCATACTAAAAAACCTATCCTTCCTATTCTAAATATAATTATAACAAATATCAAAAAAAAATAAAGATATTTTCTTTATTTTTTTGTATTACTTCAATATTTTATATTTGGTTCCTTCTCTTGTATCCATAAGCTCAATGCCTTTTTCTAATAATTCATTTCTTATTTGATCTGCAAGAGAATAATTCTTTTCTTTCTTAGCATTATTTCTTTGTTCTATTTTAGATAAGATATATTCAGTTAATTCTTTATCTTCTTCAATAGTTTTAGTTAAATCTAAAGACCATACTTTATCAAATGAATTAATTAATGCAAGTTTAGTTTTTCCATTTACTTCTGTATCCTTAAGTAAATCATATAAAATAGTAATTGTATTTGATATATTTAAATCATTAGATATTTCGTCTATAAATTTTTGATTATAAGAATTATACTTATCTTCCTCTAACTCTCCATCATCGACAATATTAGATATTTTATCTTTTAATTTTTTATAAGTTTGCTCTGCTTGATCTAAAGCATCAAATGAAAAAACTAATTGTTTACGATAATGTGAATTTAAACACATAAATCTAAATGATAATGGATTATATCCACGTTTTTCTAGTTCACTAACTGTAAGAATTGCACCATTTGATTTACTCATTTTTCCACTTTGATCAAGTAAATGTTCATTATGGAACCAATAATTACACCATTTGTGTCCAAGATAGCTTTCACTTTGAGCTATTTCATTAGTATGATGTGGGAATATATTATCTACTCCTCCACCATGAATATCTAAATATTCTCCTAAGTATTTGATTGAAATACCAGAGCATTCAATATGCCAACCAGGGTAACCACGTCCAAAAGGTGAATCCCAAAGCATTTCATGATTTTCAAATTTACTTACAGTAAACCAAAGAGCAAAATCAGCTTGGTTTCTCTTTCTATTATCTTCTTCTACTCCTTCTCTTGCTCCTACTACCATTTCATCTTCCTTGTGATTTGTTAAAACATAATAATCTTTTAATTTAGAAATATCAAAATATACATTTCCACCACTTATATATGCATAACCATCTTTAAGTAATTTTTCAATTATTTTAATATACATATCAATATTATCTGTAGCAGGACTTACAATATCTGGAACATCACAATTAACTTTTTTAAAATCATCAAAGAAAGCTGCAGTATAAAATTCTGCTATTTCATAAGCACTTTTACCTTCTCTTTTTTTTGCAACTTCCATTTTATCTTCACCTGAATCAGAATCACTTGTTAAGTGTCCAACATCAGTAATATTCATAACTCTTTTTACTTTATATCCTAAATATTCAAGTGTTTTTTCTAAAATGTCATGTCCAATATAATTTCTTATGTTTCCAATATGAGCATAATGATATACAGTAGGTCCACAAGTATACAAACCCACATGACCTTTTTTTATTTCAACAAACTCTTCTTTTTTTCTTGTTAGGGTATTATATATATACATAAATTACCTCCTTTTTTAATTATATATCAATATATAACCTTATTCAAATATAATGCGCATCCATCAGCAGGAATGCCAAGGCTACATCTATTTTTACTATCAAAAATAAATTTAATATCATCTAATTTTTTCTTACCATCATTTATTTCAAGTAACAAACCAACTATATTTCTAATCATATATCTTAGAAATCCTGTTGAATAAAATCTTAAATATAATATATTATTATCTATTTTATAATCAATTACAACTTCTCTTTCATAATTATCTTTATCTTTATCACTAGTAAAACTTCTATAGTCGTGTTTACCACTTATTTGTGATATAAAATTATCAAGTAATTCTTTATTTATTTCTTTGTTATATTGCAAAACATAATCTTTCTCTATTGGATTATATTCACCCATATTAATTTTATAAATGTATTCCTTATATTTAACAGAAAATCTTGCATGAAAATCATCATTTACTTTTTTAATACTCTTTATATAAATATTTCCATCTAACATACTATTCATACTATGAGTAAGTTTTTTTGTATCTAATACTTTATCATAATCAAAATGACAATATTGGTTTATTGCATGGACACCTTTATCTGTTCTAGAAGAAGCAATAGTATTTATATTTGAGTTTAATATTTGTGATAAAACTTTCTCTATTTCTCCTTCAACAGTAATATTATTATTTTGAATTTGATATCCAAAATACTTATTACCATTATATGATAAATTCACTAAATATCTCATAATAATCCCTCCAGTGTTGCGTACATATATAATAGTACAATATGAAATATCAAGAATAGTATATCATAAAAACCAACTTTATTTGTTCTAAAATTTGTTCTATGTTTATTTATATCATAAAGTCTAAGTTCAGCACATTCATTCATTTCTTTACTTCTAATTCTTGTTAACTCTCTTATTTTTTTATTTAATCTAATTTTAGTTTTAACACTAAATAAACCAATATTAATTCCTCTTACTGAAGATGCAAGCATTACATCATTTTTTACCATCATATATAAAGGATGATATCTTAATAAACCATTAATACTACTGGCTATTTTTACGGCTTTTAAATTAAGAAAATTAAACAAATTTAAAAACTTTTCTATACTATAAATTGTTTCACTAGGTGAAGTTGTAAAAACTATAACATTTAAATAAAGAATAAAAATTATTATTTTAGATACATAAACCAAATAATCACTAAAACCAAGTCCAAAATAAGCACAAATAAATGCAAGCAATAAATAAATATATCTTAATGAGTAAAAAGTATTAAAATAATACTTAATTGGAACATAACTTAATAATATCATTATCATTACAAACATTGATAAATATAAATGTATTTCTTTATCATTTGTAAGTATTATTAAAAGAATCATAATAATAAAATTAATTAATTTAACAATAGGATTTAACTTATGTATTTTTGATGTTATAGGATAAAATGATCCATAATAGTTTCTAGAATACATCTCTATACACCCCTTTAATTAAATCAAGTATATTATTATAATAATCAAGATTTCTACCCTTTTTATTATAAGCATTAACAAATGAAACTATTTTAGGTGGTTCTAAGTTTGCATTTTTAATAATATTTGTATTTTCTAATAAATCTTTTGTTCCATAATCAATAAGTCTTGTATAACTTAGTAAATAAACATAATCTGTTATTTGATAACAAAATGATGTATCTTTACTTAGTAATATAATTGTTTTTCTATATTTATTTTTAAGCATTCTAAATAATCTAATTAATTTATTCTTATCTGATACAGATAAACCATTTGTTATTTCATCTAAAATAATTATTTTTGGATTATAAATAAGTATACAAGCAAGAGCTAATTTTTTAGCATCTGTTATGTTTAAATCAAATGGATTTTTTTCTAAATATGATTCATCAAGTTCAACTAGTTTTAATGATTCTAATATTCTTTTTTCCTTACTTTCTTTTTTATATCCAAAATTATCAATAGCATAACTTATTTCTTTTGAAACTGTATCATTAATAAACATACTATATGGGTTTTTAAAAACATAACCTATTTTACTTTTTAAATTATTAATATCTTTTTTCTTTAATCTACTATTTTTATATCCACCAATTTTAATACTTCCACGAGTTGGTTTATATAATAAACTAATTAAATCACCAATAGCAGTTTTACCACTATTAGAAGCCCCAATAAATGAATATATACCACTTTCAGTAATACTAAAAGAAATAGTATTTAATATTGTTTTTTCAAGTGGTGTATTTTTATTTATTACAAAACTTACTTTATCAAAAATTATTTCCATAAAGCTCCCACCAACTTTTCATTAGTTAAATAATATTTATTTATTATTCCATAATCCATTAAATATTTATTTAACTCTACTATAAATGGCATACCAAGACCAAGTCTTTTAAGAAGTTTTTCTTCATTTAAAACACTTATAGTTTTACCATCACAAGCAAGTTTGTTATCATGAATTATTATTATTCTACTTGCTTCTAGAGTTTCTTCCATATCATTTGTTATATTAATAACTACACCCTCATTATCAGTGTATTCTTTTAATATATCAAAAATTAGTAATTTATCTACATAATCAAGTTCACATAAAACATTATCAAGAACAAGTACATTAGGTTTTATTATTAAACTAGATAATATTTTCATTTTTACTTTATCACTTGATCCTAAACTATTGGGGTCTTTTTCGAGTAAATTATCTAATTTAAACCTTCTACTAAGACTATTTACTCTTTCATTTATTTCATTTTTTGTAAATGCAAGACTTTCAAGACCAAAGACTATTTCATCTCTAACAGTTTCACCAACAAATATATTTAAATGTTTATATAAAACAAAACTCATTAATTTTCTTATATAGAATTTATTTTCTGGTGTATACTCTTTATCTCCAATAAAAATATTACATTTATCATTATTATTAATTAAAGTATCAAGAAAAAAATCACCACTATTACCAATAATAGCTACATGTGTTTTAAGAGATAAATTAAATTCAATATCTGTCGTATATCTATATTTAAAATAATCCTTCATCTTTCTTCTCCTACCATTTGATTATACATTTTTAAACAATAAAAAACAATATACCATGTATATTGTTTAATTTATATTTTTTATACTGGATCAGAAGTAATCATTTTAGCAGTAATAGTTCCATCTAAATTATATACTCCTAAAACTCTCCAGTTAGCCTTTGTATCACCATATTTTAAGTAGTTATTAACATTCTCTCCAGCTATTAAACAAGCTTGAACTTCTGTTGCTGTATTTTTAACATATAATTTAGTTGCTCCTTTTGCTTTATCACAAGTACAATCAACTATTCTATTTCCAGAATAAGCTTGACCTTTAAATGTTCCATTTGCAAATCCAGCACATACAGCATCTACTAAAGTAACTGATTCATTTGCTACTCCTTGTGGAGATTCAGTTGTATCAACATATGTTGCTGTTACACCAGCGCCTTCTTTTCTTAAGATAACATAATTATTATTTATTGAAGTTTTATCAGTTGGATCAATTACACAACCTATTCTTGATTTTTCAGTTGCTACTTTACAAGCATCTGTTCCAGCAGCAATATCAATAGTCATATATTTTGAATCAACTAGTTCATAAACATATATATATACTACGTCTGTTCCATTAAATATTTCTTCATTATTATTAGCATATAGAATTGCACTTGATTCAATATTTTCAATCTTTTCACTTAATAATCTTTTATTAATACTCTTATTAATATTAATTACACTAGGTACAATTATTACACTTAATACAGCAATAATAACTATAACAACTAGTAATTCAACTAAAGTAAAACCTTTTCTATCCATTACAATCAACCTCTATTCTATATATCATTATAATAAATTATTTTTGCTTTTTCAAGAATTTTTAGCAATAATGTTTTCTATTATTTCATAAATTCTATCTTTTCCAACTTTTGTTATACTTGAGAAATTAACAATTTCATCACCAAGTGCAGGATTTAATACTTTCTTAATAACATCATCTTGTTTCATTCTAAGTGAACGATTTACTTTATCATATTTAGTACATACTATTGTAACAGGTAAATTATAATATTTTAAAAACTTGTACATTAAAACATCATCTTCTGTTGGTTTATGTCTATAATCAACTAACAAGAAAACATGTTTTAATACTTGTCTTTGCTTTAAGTATTCTTCTATCATAACACCAAATTTTTCCATTTGCTTTTTACTTGTAACAGCATATCCATACCCAGGAACATCAACAATATAGAATTCTTTATTAACTTTATAGAAATTTAAAGTTTGAGTTTTTCCTGGTTTAGAACTAGTTCTTGCTAAATTTTTTCTATTTATAATAGTATTAATAAAACTACTTTTTCCAACATTACTTCTTCCAAGAATTAAAAGTTCACTTTTTTTATCTTCTGGATATTGACTAATTCTAACAGCTATAATTGGTTCATCAACACTAGTTATTTCCATTATTATCTTCCTCCATCTCTTTGTATTCTTTGCAAGCATTAGATAAATCTCTTAAAAGTGAAGAAACATCCTCTTTTATTTCAGTTCTAACACCACTAGCATATTTATGTCCACCGCCATGATATTTAGAAGCTATTTCATTTATAACTGGGCCTCTACTTCTAATATTAACCTTATATAAATTATTTTTTCTATCATATGATACAAAAGTCCACACTAATATTTCATTTATATTATTAAAATCATTTATCATGTTTGAAACAGCAGATATATCACATCCTAATGATGCAATAACATCATCATCTATTTCAATACTAGCAAATCCATATTTGTCTACTTTTAATGAAGATGCTATATACCCCATTAATCTTACTTCGCAAAGAGGTTTAGCATAAACTTTTCTATATAAGCTTTCTATATCAAGTTTATAATTTTTAACTAGCTTAGATACAAGTTCAAAAGTCTCACTAGTTGTATTAAATAAAAATCTATTAGTATCAGCAAATATTCCCATATATAAATATCCAGCTATTTCCATGTTATTTTTTAATTTTGTGTTTTCTATTATTTCATAAACAAGTTCACTTGCAGAACTGGCATTTTCTCTAATATATTCAATACTCCCAAACGTATCAACCTTTGGATGATGATCAATTTTAATGACATGCTTAAAACTTAAGAAATTTTCTATATCTACTCTTTTATTATCAGGAGTATCACAAACTATCAATAGACCATTTTCATAATCATAAGATTCTAATTTATCAAGTTTACCAAAATATTTAAATCTTGATACTGAAGCACCTAAAGCATATACTTCTTTTTCTGGAAAAGTAAGCTTAATACTATATTTAAGTGCCATTTGACTTCCAAATGCATCTGGATCTGGTCCTATGTGTCTTGCTATATAAATTATCTTATACTTTTTAATTTCATTATAAATTGATTTATATATATTATTCATTAATATTCTCTTTTCTATTTTTTTATTAATTCATATGTATCTCTAATAATCATTAATTCTTCATTTGTTGGTACAACATATACAGGAACTTTAGATGTTTTTGAACTAATAATTCCTTCATTTACATCTTTAAAACTAGCTATAGTTTCATTAGATTTTTTATCTATTTTGATTCCAAGAGGACTTAAACGATTTAATATTTCTTCTCTTGCAACAATTCCATTTTCTCCAACACCAGCAGTAAATACAATAGCATCTACTTCACCTTTTAATTCAATATAATAATCAGCAATGTATTTAGCTATTCTATCATTATACATATTAAGTGCTAGAATTGCTCTATCATCTCCTCTTTTAGCTGCGTCTTCAACATCTCTACAATCACTAAATCCAGATATTCCAAGTAAACCACTCTTTTTATTTAATGCATTTGTAACATCTGAAATATCTTCTTTAGATTCTTTACAAACATATTCTAAAATAGAAGGATCTATTGAACCACTACGAGTTCCCATCATAAGTCCATCTAGTGGAGTAATTCCCATTGTAGTATCAAAGCATTTTCCTTCTTTGATTGCACTAATACTAGCACCACTACCAATATGACAAACTATTAAATTAACATCTTTTTTCTTTAATTTTTCTTGCATTTCAGTTGTAATATATTTATGACTAGTACCATGGAAACCATATTTTCTAACACCATATTTTAAATACCATTCATATGGAACAGGATACATATAGTTTTCTTTTGGCATTGTTTGATGAAATGCAGTATCAAAAACAGCAACCATTGGAACTTTTGGTAATACACTTTTAAGTGCATTAATTCCAGCTAAATTTCCTGGATGATGTAGTGATGCAAACTTTGTTAAATCAATAACATCGTTTATAACTTCATCAGTAATAATAACTGATTCTTTATACTTTTCTCCGCCATGAACAACTCTATGTCCTACTCCTTTTATTTCATCTAAACTTTTAACTGCATTATTATCAATAAGTTCATCTATTAATATTTGAACAGCCTCAGTATGATTTTTTATAAATTTTGATTTTTTGATTTTTTCTCCATTTACTTTAATATTCCAAAAACTATCTTCAAGTCCAATTTTTTCAAAATAACCACTAATTATTACTTTTTCATCTGGCATTTCAAATAATTGGAATTTAAGTGAACTACTTCCAGCATTAACACATAATAATTTCATTTTTCTTCCTTCTTTCTATTTCGATATTATTATAGCAAAGAAAAGAAAAAAAGTGAAAACAATTTTCACTTTTTATTTTTAACATTTATTCTTTCTGTTTTAAAATCAAATTCATTTTCTAATTCTTTATACTCTTGATTTCTAGTATTAATACATTTCATTTTATATAATTGTTTATTCTTAGTACTAAATTTGTTATTCATAAACATAACTATTCACCATTATATATTATGAATAAATTAATACTTTTTATGTATTATAATAATTCATCTAATATATCAATATTGTCATTTAATTCTTTTAGTTTATCTTCTTCAATACTATTAAATTTATTAATTAATACACTAGAATCTGTATAAAATAAATATGATTTATTCTTTAATAATTCTTTTATATTTAGTTTTTTAGAAGTTAAATAATCAAGTATTTTTCTTATATTTTCTTCATGAACACTATATTCTAGAATATCTCTTTCATCAATAGAGTTTTTTATTTCATTAATATCATCTTCATTAAGATGATATTCTTTTAAATAGTCCATTGTGCACCTCCTAGAGAATAATTAATACATTTTGCTATTTTATTTACTGATTCTTGTGTTAAGAAACTGCCATTTACAATTGATGACATTAATGATTCTATTTTTCCATCATTTATTAATGAGTAATTTCTAAGTACTTTTAATCTTGAAATAACAACACCATCAAATACATATACAAATTGATTACCTTCAATACTATAATTCTTTTCTAAATTCTGTATTTCAGGATTGTTAAATATATCTTTATTAATTTTAACATCATAATTAGAATCAATTATTTCTTCGTAAGAATCATAATTATCAATATATGTATTTGGTTCTATAAAATTTGTTTTTTTATATTCTAATATAGAATCAGGTGTTGATAATATATCTCCTAGTACACCACTATTTAAATATCCAGATAATTGTCCTTTTTTATTTGATGCTATAGTTGTATAGTATGATTCATTACTATATGTTTGCTTAGCATTATAAAGTAGCATATATGTTGGATATAACATATTATGTAATTGACCAGGATATCTTTTTAAATAATTTGCAAATTCAACCGGAGAATTATGTCCACTAAGTAGTCCAAGTTCAATAAATCTATCTAATTTTTCAACTATTTGATTTTCAGACAATAACCATATCTTAAATCTAGAAATATTTTCTTCTGTTATAATACCATACTGCTTTAAAGCATTTACATTTTCTTTTAATTTATAATGACTTGTCATAATAGTCTTTCTAGATCCAATATCATATATATCAAAGACAAAGCCTTCATTTTGTAAATAATTAATATTCTTATCAATTTCTTCTCTTGATATAATACTAGAAAGTTGTTTTAAAGAAATACTACTTTTTTCTTTAGTTTCTTGTCCTTTATATTTTTTCTTTTTTATCTTTTTTGATTCCAAATTATTAACCCATGCACTTGGAATTGTATAGTAAAAATCACTACTATCTTTTTTACTTATTTCATCATAAGTATCACTTACAGATTCATAATTTCCATGCAAACAAATTGTTAATAAATCTACATTATTAAATTTATTTATAATATCTGTTTTCATCATAAAAGATAAGATTTGTCTTATATTACTTATATTAGCATAAACTTCTACTTCACTTTTATATTTCTTTATTACACTAGACATGTCTATATTAAATTCATTAAATACGGATATTACTTCATTGATATCAGTTTTGTTTTCTTTAGTTTCACCATTTTTTCTAGCATTATTATATTCAATAAATCTAATTAACAATTCTTTTTTAACTTCAAGAAGAACACTTGAATCATTAATAATTTCCTTAATTATATCTAAGTCTTCTTGATTTAATAGTTCATTATTATCTTTATCTTTTATTTTTTCAATCAATTCTTGTAGAGATGTAATTTCACTTATATACATGTCATCATCATCTTGTATTGATGATATTGAATCCTCTAATCTAGATTTCCTTTCATTTAATTCATCTAGTAGTCTATATACATATGAAATATATTCTTTTAACTTATCTATTTGTTCTTGATTTAAACTCATTTTCAATTTTTTATCATATATACCACTTAGTAATACTTTAATACTATTTAAATCATCTTCTATGCTATAATCATCTACTATTTTATATTTTACTAATAAATCAGTTATAACATTAGTATCAACTGATCTAATATTATCAATAACAGAAACTTCTTCTATAAAAATTGAAATAAGTTCAATATCATCTAAAACTTCTTTTAATTTCTTGTTATTACTCATTAGTATTTTTGAAGTCTTTTTTTCTTTTTTATATAATGGCTTTAATCTATCATTTAATATTTCTTCTAAACTCATATAATTCACCATCCTAATAATACTTCATATAGTTTTAAATATACAGAAAAATCACTATTTCGTTTTTGTAAAAAATGATATAAATTATTTGTACTCATACCCATTCTGAAAGACAATTCTTCTATATCTACATTCTTTACTTCGATAATTTGCAAACATTCATTTCTAATTTCTTTAAATAATTCATTTAAATTTTTATCCATGATGAGGTTCTACCTCCTTTGGGAAACTTTGATTTAAAGCATTTCTAAATTCTTCTTCACTACTAATAAACTCTTCATCATTATCCCTAATATTAGAAATAGTTTTATTTATTAATGATTTATTAGTATTAAGAATACTCTTTGATAAATCAAATATATCTCTACTTGTACCAAAACATAAAATAAGTACTTTAGAATTAACTCTTATATAAGAAATACATATATTTTTCTTTCTATTAACAAATACATTTAAATCTTTACATATATTTTGTTTTACCATAGTATGAGCATTTTTATTTCTTTCATAGTCAAATAATCCACTTTCTAAATCTTTAATCATGGATTCTATTGTTTTCTTTTCTTCATCACTTAAATCACTTAAATCAAAAGATGCTTTATTTGGATCTATTAAGAAATAAACACTTGTTTCCTGTGGAATATTTTCCATTCTTTCTTTTTCAAATTCACTTATTGCTAAACATGATAATTCATATTCTTTTAGAAGTTCAAGAGTATTTAATTCTAATAATTGATAATCTACTGGTTTTGAATTCAATACTTCATCTCTTTCTTCTTTTAGCTTAATTAAATATAGTATATGAAGACATACTCTTACATCCTTTTCACTATACATACTATTAATACTATCTATGTTATCAGGTGTCGCAAGTTTTTTATACATCTCTACAAGTTTATTTGGCTTACTTGAAACAAGAGGATAATATTTTTCAATTAATATATTTATTTTATTGATTATTTCATTATTTGAATTAATAATTTTTTCATTTTCATTTACTTCTAATGATGGTAGTTTTTTTCTACTAGTTAAAATAGTCTTTTGTGCTTCATGCATCAATATAACTATCATCTCTTCATCTTCTAAATCACTATCAAGTAAAGCATTTTTTAGAGTTTCAAAATCACAAGTACCATCTATAATACTTGTTAATTTTTCTTTTTTGCCCTCTAATAATTCCTTACTTTCATTATAAGAAATCATTTTTAGTAATGATTTATCAGAAAATACTTTTTTAATAGCTTCTTCCATTTGAGGAATATCACAAGTATTATGAACTGCTAGATAGCAAATAATATCTAGATTGTCTTTTACATCATCACTTATTCTAGATAACACATTATAATATTCCATAAATTTAGAGTAATCTTTGCTTTTAGCAGAATTAGAAAGGTCATTAATCATTTTTTTAATTATATTGTAGTATTCAACATTTTTAAGTTTGCTTTGAACAGACATTAATTGTCTTTCAATATAATTAATGAATTTTGAATACGCTTCTTCATAATTATTAGGCATTATCTACACCTCTACTCTCTATTATTAATTATACCATAACCCAAAAAAGAAACAATAAAAAACTTACTATATACTAGTAAGTTCTTCAACTTTTTCTTTTAATTTTTCTTCAACAATTTTATTGTATTTATCAATTATTTCTTGAACAATTTCTAAACACATATCTCTTTCATCTTCTCTTAATTCTTCATCTTTTTTGATTTTATTGTTTTCATCTTGTCTAATATTTCTAAGAGCTATCTTAGCTTCTTCACTCATTTTTTCTGCATCTTTAACATATTGACGTCTTGTATCTCCTGTAAGTTCAGGAACAGTTAACATAATAACTTCACCATTATTAGTTGGAGCAATACCAAGATTTGCCTCATGAATAGCTTTTTCTATATTTTTAAGTGATGATTTATCAAATGGTTTTATTGCAAGAACTCTTGCTTCTGGAACAGAAATAGTTGCTAGACTTTGAATTGGTGTAGGGGAACCATAATAATCAACCATAACGCCATGCAAAATGTTTGGATTTGCTCTACCTGCTCTAATTTGAGTAAATCTACTTTCTAAATTTTCAACTACTTTATCCATTTTGTTTTTAATTTCATTTTCATCTATCATATCAATCCCTCACTTACAAAACAATTATATAATAATACTATTTTTTTATCAATATTAATATTTTCTTACTAAAGATTTATTATATTCATCTAATAAATTTATAGATAATTCTATTGGTTTATCAAAATCATATGTTTGATTTATTAAACCAATTAGTAATCTGTTTTGAATACCAGACATTATAGTTTGAAGCCCTCTTGCTCCAGTTTGCATATCAAGTGCTTGATTACATACATCACTAATAAATTCTTCATCATATATAATTCCAGGATATCCAAACATCTTAACTGTTCTTTCAAGATTCTTAAGAGGACTTATAGTTGAAGTTAATAATATTGTTCTTAAATCATCAAAATTATATGATTTAGTACATGTTAATACTTTTATTCTTCCAAAGAATTCTCTTGCTAATCCTTCATCAACATAATCTTGTGCTTTTATTACATATGTATTATTACCTAGTTCATTAACATTAGTTCCAAATCCAATTGTTTTTTGTTTTTTATTTGATTCTTTTATTTTTCTTTCTCTTAAATGAGTAAATGCACCACTTAATATAAATGTTAATTTACTTGTGTCAAAATGAATAGTTGGTGAACCAAACTTATCTTCAAGAGGAAAATCATATTCTCCTCCACTAATAAAGCCTAAAAGTTCATCTTGAACTCCCTTTTTCATATCTTTTCCAAAATCATCACTAGTACTTGCTAATTTATCTATTTCATCTAAAACTACTATTCCCTTTTCTGCTTTTTTGATATCTCTTCCAGATAAAATATATAGTTTTCTTAAAATATCTGTAATTGAAGGCCCATAATATCCTGTTTCAGAAAAACTATTAGCATTACTTAAACATAATGGTAAATCTAATTTAGAAGCAATTTCTTTTAATATTGCAGTTTTTCCTGTACCAGTTGAACCATCTAATAATATTCCTACTTTTCTACTATCAAGCTCGGAAGAATCAAATTCATAATTGCTTGTTATTTCTTTAATAATTAATTGATTATAAAAAAGATTTGTTACTAAAGTAACTATTGCTTCATCTTGACCAACAATTTTCTTACTTATATCATCTATTATTAAACTAACCCTATCTTTAAGACCATTTATACTAAAAATATCTTCATCAAGTGGCTTTATTACTTCCTCTTCTTCACCTTTAAGCATACCATTAATAACACTCTCTGGTATATCAATATTATTATTTTTTAAATGAAAATCATGCATTGCTGTTATATCTAAATCACCAAATTTACTATCAAAAGTAATAGTATTATAATATGCTTGATAAGATAATTCTAAGCAAGCTTCTTCAAATGATTTATTATTTGAAGAACAATATTGTTTTATATATTCACTATCAAAACAATATATTATTTCATTACCACTATTATACATGTTTTCAAATTCAATTTTTGGCTTTACTTTATTATTATTTTTAATAAAAGGATTATCTATTCCAATTACTTTAAAACGATTAAAATCTTCACTACTAAAGCCCTTAAATTCACCACTAATAATATCATAAATACTATCATTTGGATCTTTTTCACATACCGCAACAGATTCTACTGTTAACTCTTTTGTATCTTTATTTGAGATAAAAATTATTATTAATGATTTTTCTTTATCTTCCATAAAAACCTCCCTGTAATTATTATTATTTTTCTATATATCCACTAATAGAAGAAGTATACATATCATCTGTTATAGTTTTATATCTGTCCCCACTATAATCATCCATAAATCCATTATATGCTTTATATACTTCATTAGTTTCTGTATCATATACTCTTTCATATCCAAGTGTAGCATCACTTTGTTTTTGACTAATAATATCATAAGAATTATTTCTCTTCTCCCATGAATCCATTATCATATCAGATATTTGATCATATACTTTTTGATTTGCCTGTATTGTTTTTAATATAGTTGATTCTTGTTTATTAAACCCTTTTAAAAATGCACTACTAAATTCTATAGATGCTATGCATTTATCAAGTATTCCTTGCCAATTATTAAATTCTTCATCTGGAGCAGTCATAAGAATAATATTATAAACATCAAGTGTCCATACATCTATTTTTTTACTAAATATATTAAACACATTGCTATTAACATAGTATTTTCCAGCAGATTTAACACTAGCAGTAAATAAACCTTGAATCAAATTATCTTTTGAATCTTTATAAGTTGCTCTTAATATTTGACCACCTAATACATTTTTTCCTAAATTTTGTATAATTTTAAAATCTTTGAATTTTGGTAAATAACTATATTTAACATCATACTTATTTACATAATTAGCAGTTTGATTCCATACCTTATAAAATCCCTTTGTATTTTGTGGATTTATAACTGGTGTTTTAGCAAACATAGCTTTAGGATAATACTTTTTTTGCCATTTTTTAGCGGCACTACTTTTATTAAAACCTTCAAGTTTTAACATAAATATTATTCTATAAGAAGGATTATTTGGATCATATACTTTAAATGTATAATGTATATAATCTAAACTTGGAATATCTACTTTCCATCCTTTTGGTTTATCAAATGAAACAAGTCCATTATCAAATTTTTCATACTCAATTGTCTTAGTTATACTTTTTGTTATTTTAACTTCTTGTTTATTATTAACTTTTATTACTTCAGTATCATTATTCTTTTTTGTACATCCACAAAGAAAAGCCAACAATAATACAATAATAATTATTTTATTTTTCATAAAAACTCTCCACCTTCTATACATTTATTATAATATATTTTTTTAGTAAATAAAATAAAAAATAACATCCACAAAAGTGAATGCTATTTTATTATTTATCTCTTAAAATTCCATTATGTTTTTTTACAACATTTTCAATAATCTTATCAATTAATGGATTAATATCATTTAATTCAAGAGTTCTATCATTACTTTCAAAGTATAGACTATATGCGATTGATTTTTTATTTTCTTCTATTTTATCTCCTTCATAATAGTCAAATACATCTATTGTACTAAGTAATTTTCCTCCACCTTGTTTAATAGATGAAACTACATCTTTATTTAAAACATTCTTTGGAAGAATAAATGCTAAGTCTTTAGTAATTCCAGGAAATTTAGAAGTTTCTTTATATTTAAGTCTTCCTGTCTTAATAGATAGTAATTCTTCAAGATTAATTTCACAAACATATACTTCATCCTTACAAATATTAGGATGTACTTGCCCAAACATACCAACTATTTTTCCACTTACGTTAATATATATACTCTTAGTTGGATGCATTTCTTCAATAGTATTATTTACTACAAATTCATATCTTCCCTTAAATCCCAATTTATTTAGTAATTCTTCAACTACTCCTTTAGCGGAATAGAAGTCATAGCTTTCTTTCTTTAATCCTTCAGTATAAACTCCACTCATTAATAGAGCTAATTTCTTTTCTTCAATATATTCACCATTAATACTACTAAAGCATCTAGATATTTCAAATATACTTAAATCTTTAATATTACGTGCTTTATTATAATTATAAACATCTAATAATGAAGTAATAATACTATGTCTTAAAACTACTCTATCTTCACTAAGTGGATCTAGTACTTTTATTAGTCCAAACTCATCATTTGTAAATTTAAATACATCACTAACATTTATAAGTGAATATGTAATAACTTCATTAAGACCAAGAGAAACTAATATCTCTCTAATAATTCTCTCTTTATTATTATGAATACTTGGAGTACTTGGGAATACTGGAAGAGTACTCTTAATATTATCTACTCCATATACTCTACTAACTTCTTCTATTAAATCTTCAACAATTGATATATCAGTTCTTCTAGTTGGAACAGTTACTTTTAAAGTATTCTTTTTAGCTTCAACACCAAAACCTAATCTATTAAATACATCTTCTACATCCTTAATAGTTAAGTTGTATCCAAGTACACTATTTATTTTTTCTAATGTTATTTCAATTACTTTATCATTTCTATCTAAAGTATTATATTCTAACATTCCTTTTAATACTTCACCATTTGCATATTTAGAAAGTAAATAACAAGCTCTTTGCATAGCAAAATAACATCTATTAACATCAAGTCCTTTTTCATATCTAATACTAGCTTCACTTCTTAAAAGTTTCTTAGATGTTTTTCTAATGTTAACAGGATTAAATATAGCACATTCAACAACTACATTTTTAGTATTTTCATCTATTTCAGTATCAAGTCCACCCATTACTCCAGCTAACCCTATTGGTTCTTTTCCATTAGTTATAATAATATCTTCATCACTTAGTACCCTATCAACACTATCTAAAGTAACAAGATTTTCATTATTTTTTGCATTTCTTGCTTCAATTACTTTTCCAAGTTTATCAGCATCATAAAAATGAAGTGGTTGACCAGTTTCAAGCATTACATAATTAGAAATATCTACTACATTATTAATACTTCTAATTCCACATGCCATAAGCCTGTTTTTCATGAAATTATCTGATTCTTTTATTTCAATATTATTTACTCTTTTAACCAAGAAAGTATATACATTTGGAGTATTTACTTTTAAAGTTAAATAATCATTAATATCTTCTTTTATTTCTTTATAGTTAGTTTCAGGTAAGACTACTTTTTCTCCAGTAATAACAGAGCTTTCATAAGCAAGACCTAACATACTTAAAAGATCAGCTCTATTTGCTGTTAATTCAAAATCAATAACATCATCATCTAATTCTAAATACTTTATTGGATCTTCTCCAACTTTAGCATCTGAATCAAGCTCATGAATACCTTTTATATCTTCTTCCTTTAAATATTTGTGTTCAATTCCAAGCTCTTCAAGTGAACAAATCATACCACTTGATTCATAACCTAGAATGGTAGTATTTTTAATGGTACCAAGAGGTAAAACACATCCATCTGGAGCTACTATTACCTTTAAGCCTTTTTTTACATTAGGTGCTCCACAAACAATATTTAATACACTCTTTCCTACGTTGACTTTACAAATATGCAAATGATCACTTTCAGGATGTTTTTCACATGATTTTACTTCTCCAATTAATAAACCTTTTACGTTTACTAAAGGGCCAATACTTTCATATTCATTACCCATTTTTAGCATTGAATTTGCATATTCATTAAAATCCATTTTATATAGATTTGTATAATCATTAACAAATTTACGACTTAATTTCATTTATTATATCTCCTTTCTATCAAAATTCTTAAGGAATCTATAATCATTAATAAAATAATCTCTAATATTAGTAACACCATACTTAAGACTTGCAACTCTTTCAATACCAACACCAAAGGCAAATCCTTGATATTTAGTATGATCAAATCCACAATTCTCAAGTACATTTGGATGAACCATTCCACAACCTAGTATTTCAATCCATCCAGTTCCTTTACAAATATTGCATCCTTTTTTATCACATTTAAAACATGATACATCTACTTCATAAGAAGGTTCTGTAAATGGGAAGTAACTAGCTCTAAATCTAATTTCACGACTTTCACCAAACATCTTTTTAGCAAATAACTCTAAAGTCCCCTTTAAGTCAGATAAAGAAATATTTTCCCCAACAACAAGTCCTTCAACTTGACTAAATTGATGTGAATGAGTTGCATCATCATCATCTCTTCTATATGTTTTTCCAGGACAAATAAGTTTAAATGGTTTCTTTTCTGCATTTGCAAGCATACTTCTTACTTGCATAGAACTTGTATGTGGTCTTAAAAGCATATCATCAGTAATATAAAAACTATCTTGTGCATCTCTAGCTGGATGAGAAGCTGGTAAATTTAACATTTCAAAACAATTTGCATCAGAATCTACTTCTGGTCCGTCTACTACATCATATCCCATTGATATAAATAAGTCTTCTATCTCTTCACGAACTAATGTAAGTGGATGCAAATAACCACTTCTTCTAATATTACTTGGAAGTGTAATATCAATCTTATCACTTTCTAGTTTTTTATTTAACTCTTCTTCCTTAATAGCTTTTAGTCTATTATCTAATGCTTCAGTAATAGCATTTCTTACTTCATTAGATACCATTCCAACTGACTTTTTTTCATCAGGTGATAGACTTGCCATATTACTCATAACATCACTAAATGCACTTTTTTTACCTAAATACTTTGATCTAACATTATTAATTGATGCTTCATCATTACATTTTAAAATTTCTTCTAATGCTTCAGTTTTAATACTTTCTAGTTTTTCTTTCATACTTCCTCCTTAAAATAAAAAAGCCATAAATATAAGGGCGTCCTTGTCGCTGTACCACCTTAATTCATGACTTATTAATCATCTTTATTTCTCTATAACGTAAGAATCCGTTCTTTTTATATGAAGGTGAATTCATGAATAATTATTTGTTAATATTACACCAAATTATTAACTCTCTATTAAATAATTATTACTTCACTACTACTTCTTCACAAAAGATACATACATTTTAACACCTTAATTACTTAAAATCAA
>CAMKMS010000003.1 GCA_946413985.1 uncultured Mycoplasmatota bacterium | reverse complement strand
TTTTTCTTCTATTATAAGCCATAAGTTATCCCTCCTATTTCTTCTTATTAGCAATAGTCTTACCTTTACCTTTACGAGTTCTAGCATTTCTACTAGTATGTTGTCCTCTTACAGGTAAGCCTTTTTTATGTCTTGTTCCTTGATAAGAATTAATTTCCATTTTAGTCTTGATATTCATCTCAACTTCTCTTTTTAAGTCTCCAACTAAAACATATTTATCTGCTTCACTTCTTAATCTATTGATTTCTTCAACAGTTAATGCATCAGTTCTTGTATCTTCTGATACTTTAGCATTAGTACAGATTTCATGTGCTCTTGTAGGACCAATTCCATAAATATAAGTAAGTGCTACAACTATTCTTTTATTTTTTGGTAAGTCAATATTTTTAATACGTGCCATATTTTCCTCCTAAATTAGCCTTGTCTTTGTTTATGTTTTGGATTTTCACAAATTACACAAACTTTTCCGTTTCTTTTAATTATTTTGCATTTATCGCAAATTTTCTTTACTGATGGTCTTACTTTCATTTTAATACCTCCATTATTTTCTATATATTATACGCCCGTGTGTTAAATCACATATAGGTACTTCCATAAGCACTTTATCACCTGGGTAAATACGAATCATGTTTAAGCGCATTTTTCCAGAAACACGAGCAACAAGTACGTGCCCATTATCTAGTTGTACCTTAAAGTCTCCTCCAGGTATAACTTCAAGTACCTTACCTTCAAGCTCAATATAACCGTCTTTTTCTTTGGCCATTTTGATCACTCTCCCGTTAATATCTCATAACCATCTTTAGTTACAAGAATAGTATGTTCAAAGTGGGCTGTTAAGCTGCCATCTCTGGTAACTATTCCCCACTCGTCTGGCATAAGCCAAACTTCTTTTGTTCCTAAACTAAACATTGGTTCAATTGCAAGAGTCATTCCACTTTTTAGAATAATTCCTTCACTCTCATGATTAGCATAGTTAGGAATAAATGGATCTTCATGCATATCGCTTCCTACTCCATGACCAGTTAAAACTTCAAACACACCATATCCATTTTCTCTTGCAACGCTTTCTATAGCCTTGCAAACCTCGTTTAGTTTAATTCCTTCTTTAATTACAGAAAGTCCTTTATATAAGGCTTTTCTAGTATTATTAACAAACTCTTCAGTCTTTTTATCTACATGACCTACTATATAAGTATATGCAGTATCAGAATAATAACCATTTACTATTGCTCCAGTATCTACTGTAACAATATCACCATCTTTTAGTTTAGTATTATCTGGGATTCCATGTACTACCATATCATTTAAACTAATACACGCAGTAGCAGGGAATCCATCATATCCAAGAAATGCAGGTTTAGCTTTACGCTTTTTGATAAACTTATAACAATATTCATCAATTTCTTTTGTTGTAATACCTGGTTTAATAATGTTTTTTAAACTCATAAGAAGATCATATGCTATTATTCCAGCTTCCCTCATATACTTTATTTCTTGTTCATTTTTAATACTAATCATTATTTACTTCCTATAATTCTTTCAATTTGTTCCATTGTTTCTTCTGGACTTCCTTCTGCATTTACTTCAACTAAAATTCCCTTATTTCTGTAGTATTCAATTACTGCAGGACAATTTTCATTAAATGTTTTATATCCTGCCTTGAATGTCTCTTCATTATCATCATTTCTTCTAGTTAAAGCAACATTACAATCATCACACATACCATCAACTTTTGGTGCATTAACACCAGTTAATTTATTATATGTCTTTTTACAAACTGGACAAATCTCTCTTCCTAAAGTTCTTTTTAATGCTACATCATAACTAACGTTTAATACTATTGCATAATCAATATGTAAATTTAATTCTTCACACATATCATTAACTGCTAATACTTGTGCCATACGTCTTGGATATCCATCAAGAATGAATCCATTCTTAATATCATCCTTCATAAGTCTTTCTTTCATTAAAGCATTAGTTATTCTATCATCAACTAGTTCTCTACGTGACTGAATATCTCTAATTTCACGTCCTAATTCTGTATTAGGATCAACACCCCTTAAAAGTTCACCTGCGCTGATACATACAAGATTATACTTTTCATTTAAAGCACTTGCTAATGTTCCTTTACCAGCTGCTGGTGCCGCAATTAAAATTAAATTCATTATTTTCTCCTATTACTATAATTTCTTGATGCTACTGAACTTTCAAGTTGTTTATATGTTTCAAGAATAACACCAACAGCGATTAATATTGATGTTCCACCTAATTGAATACTATTAGGAAGACCACTTACTTTTGTAAATACAATTGGTAATGCTGCTAAGAAACAAATAAATATAGCTCCCATAAATGTAATTCTTGATAATACTTTTGAAATATAATTTTCTGTTTCACTTCCAGGTCTAACACCAGGAATATAACCACCATTCTTATTTAAGTTCTTACTTAACTCTTCTGGATTAATAGTTAAGAATGTATATATATAAGTAAATGCAAATATTAACAATATATATATAGCAAATCCAACTGGAGTAGAAGTTTGTAAGTAACTATTAATAAATGTGGTAACTTTTGAACTTTTTACAAAATATGTAATTATTGATGGAATACCCATAATAACACTAGCTATGATTACAGGCATTACACTTGCTGAATTAAGCTTTAATGGTAAGAATGTTTGTTGTCCACCATAGCTTCCAGCACTTCTATTTGAATATTGAATTGGTATTCTTCTTTCAGCTTGTTCTACAAATATTACACCTACTATAATTACTAGGTATACAAGTACGAATAAAGCGAATGATGACCATCCAATAAATGCGTTACTAGCATCAGGTACTAAACTCTTAAATGCAGTTACAAACATATTTGGCATAGTATCAACAATACCGGCCATGATTAGTAATGAAACTCCATTTCCTAGACCTTTTTCTGTAACTTGATCGCCTAACCATAACAAGAAGGCAGTACCTGCTGTTAAGATTATGGCAATCTTGAAAAATAATAATGGTGAAGTACTAATATCTGATTTATCAATAAACATCATTGGATAAAAGAAACCTTGTACAAATGCAATAGCAAGTCCAGCATATCTAGTTATTTTTGCAATTTTTCTTCTTCCTTCTTCACCCATTTCTTTTAGTTCTTTAAAGTATGGAATTATATCCATTTGAAGTATTTGGATAATGATTGATGCAGAGATATAAGGCATAACACCAAGTGCAAATATTGAAAATTGTCTTATACCACCACCATTTATTGCATTAAATAATTCCAAAAATCCAATATCTCCAGTATATGGTTTCATTCCAGGAATTGTGATAGAATTTCCAAATGCAAAAATGAATAGAACAAATAATGTAAAGGCAATTCTACCTCTTAAATCCTTATTAGTGCTTCTAAATATTTGCTTAAATGTAGCAAACATATTAAATCACCTCCGTAGTTCCACCCAATTCCTCAATTTTAGTAATAGCACTATTAGTAAATACATTAGCTTTAACAGTTAATTTCTTTTCTAATTTACCATTTCCTAAAATTTTAATTCCATTTAATTCTTTTTTAACTAATCCAGATTCTTTTAATAATTCAGGAGTAACTGTATCTCCATCTTTAAATCTATTTAAATCTGAAACGTTTACAATAGCATATTTAGTAGCGAATCTTGCATTTGAGAAACCTCTTCTTGGTAATCTCTTATATAATGGTGTTTGACCACCTTCAAACCAAGGATGTACTCCTCCACCACTTCTAGCCTTTTGTCCTTTTTCACCACGACCAGATGTTTTTCCGTGTCCACTTCCTGGTCCACGTCCAACAACTTTTCTTCTATGAGTTGATCCATCAACAGTACCTAATTCATGTAATTTCATTATTTTAGTACCTCCTCAACTGTTTTTCCACGTAATTCAGCAACATGTTCTATAGTTCTTTGGTTTCTAAGTGCTTCAATTGTAGCTTTAGCAGTATTAATTTGAGTATTGCTACCTAAATTCTTAGCAACAACATCTTTAACACCAGCTAATTCTAAAACGATTCTTGATGCTCCACCAGCGATAATTCCACGACCAGCTTTAGCAGGTCTAATTAACACTTTAGCAGCTCCACAAACACCAGTAACTTCATGAGATATAGTTCTGTCGTCTACTAAATTAACTTTTACTATATTCTTTTCAGCTTCTTTGATAGCTTTAGAAACAGCAACTGGAATTTCTTTAGATTTACCTGTTCCAATTCCAACTTTACCTTTTCTATCTCCTACTGCAACAGTAGCTGAAAATCTAAAATTACGTCCACCTTGTGTAACCTTTGTAACTTTTCCGATAGATATTATTTTATCTTCGTATAATTTCTTAGGTTCACGAATAGTTCTCTTTTTCTCGTCCATTATTTCCTCCTAGAATTCTAGTCCATTTTCACGAGCTGCTTCAGCAAGAGCTTTTACACGTCCGTGATATAGATATCCACCACGATCAAATACTACTGTTTTGATCTTAGCTTTTTTAGCTTTTTCTGCAATATCTTTTCCTACTGCAGCTGCAGCTTCAAGATTATTATTTTTAGCTTTTAGTTCTAAAGAAGATGAACTAGCAACAGTAACACCTTTAACATCATCTATTAATTGTGCATAAATTGCTGTATTACTTCTAAAAACACATAGTCTAGGAGTTGTATTTGTACCAGATAATGTTTGTCTAATCTTTTTATGTCTTTTAATTCTCATAACATTTTTTGATTCTTTTTTTATCATTTTTTATTTCCCTCCTATGCAGCTTTCTTTCCTTCTTTACGACGGATATGTTCTTCTTTAAACTTAATTCCTTTTCCTTTGTAAGGTTCTGGTTTACGAATCTTTCTAACATTAGATGCAAATTCGCTAACTGCTTGTTTATCATATCCGCTTATAACTAGTTCAGTTGTAGATTTATCTGGCATTTCTACTTTAATACCAGCTGGAATTTGTAAATCAACTTGATGAGAATATCCAGCAAATACAGATAATTTATTACCTGATAATTGGAATCTATAACCTACACCATTGATTTCTAATTCTCTTTTGAATCCTTCGCTTACACCAATTAACATATTGTTGATAACTGAATTAGTTGTTCCATGTAATTGTTTAGTTTCTTTTAAATCATTTTTACGAGAAACACTTATTTCTGTTCCTTCAACTTTAACATCAACACTATCTTTTCTAAAATTAAATTCTAGTGTTCCTTTTGGTCCTTTTGTTGTTATTTTGTTTCCTTCAACATTAACTTCTACTCCTGCTGGAATAGTTAATATTCTGTTTCCTATTCTACTCATGTGTGCACCTACCATATGTAAGCCAAAACTTCTCCACCAATTTTCTTTGCTCTTGCTTCTTTATCAGTCATAAGACCATCTGATGTTGAAACAATTGCAATTCCAAGTCCATTTAAAACTCTTGGCATTTCATCAGCTTTAGCATATACACGTAATCCTGGTTTAGAAATTCTCTTAAGACCATTGATTACTCTTTCTTTAGATTTTGAATATTTTAGGTTTAAAACTAACATCTCACCAACAGCTAACTTGTTAGTGTCATATCCGTCTATAAAACCTTCTTTAGTTAAAATATCAGCAATACCTCTTGTTAATTTAGTACCTGGTACTTCAACAGTTTTATACTTCATAGCATTTGCATTACGAATTCTTGTAAGCATATCTGCTACTGTATCATTAACCATTATAGGCCTCCCTTCTTATTAACATTTGCCTGTTAATGTATTGGTATATTTTTTTCATATTTTTTATTAATTCTACCAGCTTGATTTTTTTACGCCTGGTATTTGTCCTTTATAAGCAAGTTCTCTAAAACAAATACGGCATAAACCAAATTTGCTTAGTACACCATGTGGACGACCACATCTTGTACATCTAGTATAATTTCTAGTAGAGAATTTACTACCTCTTTTTTGAGATATAACTTTACTTTTCTTTGCCATAAATATTTCCTCTCCTACTTACTTTCTAAAAGGTAACCCAAATTCTTGTAATAAAGCAAGAGCTTCTTCATTAGTTTTAGCTGTTGTAACCATAACAATATCTAAACCTCTAACTTTAATTACTTGATCGTATTCTACTTCTGGAAATACTAATTGTTCTTTGATACCAAGAGTATAATTACCTCTTCCATCAAAACTATTTTTAGAAATTCCTCTAAAATCACGAACTCTAGGTAAAGCAATTGTAATAAGTTTATTTAAGAAGTTATACATGTTATCCCCTCTTAAAGTAACCTTACATCCAATTTTATTTCCTGCTCTTAATTTAAATCCTGCTATAGATTTTTTAGCAGTAGTTACTACAGGTTTTTGACCAGAAATACATTCTAAATCTTTAACTGCAGCATCTAAGAATTTTTGGTCACTAGTTGCGTCTCCAACACCCATATTTAATACGATTTTTTCTAATCTAGGTACTTGCATTTTAGTAGTGTAGTTAAACTTTTTAGTTAATTCTGGAACTATTTGTTCTTCATATAATTTCTTTAATGTTTCCATAACTCACCTACTTACTTTCTTTTTTCTTAGAAGTTTTTTGAGCTTTTTTAGCTTCTTTTACTTTTTCTTCTTTTTTAGCTTCTTTTGCTTTTTCTTCTTTTTTAGTTTCTTTAGAAACAACTTTTACATTAGATATATGTAATGGAGCTTCTACTTCTAAAATTCCACCAGTTTCATTTTCACGATTTGGTTTAACATGTTTTTTAACAATATTAACTCCATCAACAAGTACTCTGTTTTCTTTTTTCAATACTTTTAAAACTTTTCCTTCTTTTCCTTTGTTGCTTCCAGTAATAACACGTACATTATCTCCAACTTTTATCTTCATGTTATCCTCCTATAATACCTCTGGAGCTAGTGAAACAATCTTCATAAAGTTCTTATCACGAAGCTCTCTAGCTACAGGTCCTAGAACACGAGTTCCAACTGGACTATTATCTTCTTTTATAAGTACGCAAGCATTGTCATCAAATTTAATATGACTTCCATCTTTTCTTGCGACACCTCTAACTGTTCTTACAATAACAGCTTTAACTACTTTTCCTTTTGGAGTGTTTGAATTTGGAATAGCTTTTTTAACAGTTCCAACAACAACATCTCCTATATTTCCGTTTTTAACTTTGCTTCCACCAAGAACTCTGATTACTAAGATTTCACGAGCACCTGAATTGTCAGCTACCTTTAAACGGGTTTCTGGTTGTATCATAACTCTCTCCTTTCCAAAGTTATAGAATAACAGCTTCCTCAACAATACTATCTAATACATATCTTTTTGTTTTAGATAGAGGACGAGAAGATACAACTTTAACTATATCTCCTACTTTAGCTTTATTCTCTTCATCATGTACTGCATATCTTTTAGTAGTTTTAACGTTTTTCTTGTAAAGTGGATGTTTTTTATAAGTAACAACTTCAATAGTTATAGTTTTATCGCAAGCAGTACTTACAACTTTTCCAACTAATTCTTGTTTCTTACCTTCCATTAGTTAGCCTCCTTTACTTCACTTAATTCTCTTTCTCTAATAACTGTTTTAATTTTAGCAACTTCATGTCTTAATTCCTTAATTCTATGAGGTTTTTCTAAATTACCAGTTGCAGATGCGAATTTTAAATTAAATAATTCCTTTTTATTCTCTTCAAGTCTTTTATTTAGTTCTTGAGTGGTTAATTTTCTAATATCTGCCATTTTCATTATTTAGCCACTTCCTTTGCTACAAATTTTGTTTTGATTGGTAGTTTGTGTCCTGCTAAACGGAAAGCTTCTCTAGCAATTTCTTCAGTAACATCAGTCATTTCAAACATGATTTTACCTTCTTTTACTACTGCTGCCCATTCTTCAACATTACCTTTTCCACTACCCATACGTACTTCAGCAGGTTTCTTAGTTCTTGCTAAGTGTGGGAAAATATTAATGAATACTTTTCCTCTTTTAAATTCTTTCATATAACGAGTCATAGCAATTCTTGCTGCTTCAATTTGTCTTGCTGTAATGTATGATCCTTCTTTAGCCATAAGTCCATATTCACCATGAGTTAACACTGTGTTACCCTTGGCTTTTCCTTCATAACTAACTCTATGAGGTTTTCTATATTTAGTTCTTTTTGGAATTAACATCTTCATTACCTCCCTTTACATTTTTAGCAGGAAGTATTTCGCCTTTGTAAATCCATACTTTAACACCGATTTTTCCATAAATAGTATCAGCTTCTCTATGAGCATAATCTATATCAGCTCTAATAGTATGTAGTGGTACAGTACCTTCAGTATATCCTTCAGTACGAGCCATTTCAGCTCCAGCTAAACGTCCAGATACAGCAACTTTAATACCAACTGCTCCTGCTTTCATTGTATTTCTAATAGCTCTCTTTTGAACTGCTCTAAATGAAGCTCTATTTTGAATTTGAAGTGCAATACTTTCAGCTACTAATGCAGCACTTAAGTCAGGATTCTTAACTTCAACTATATTTAAATAGATTTCTTCACCAGTAAGTTTTTGTAAAGCTTTCTTATGTTTTTCAATATCAGCTCCACCTTTACCAATAACGATACCAGGTTTAGATGTATTGATAATTACATTTGTTCTTTTATTATTTCTTTCAATAACGATAGAAGCAACTGAACATCCTTTTAATTCTTTATCTAAATATTTTCTAATTTTCATATCATTATTTAAATATTTAGCAAAATCTTTAGTTGGTGCATACCATTTACTTTCCCAGTCTCTGTTAACACCAATTCTAAGTCCTATTGGACTTACCTTTTGTCCCATGTTTAGTCCTCCTTCTTTTCCATATTATCTGTAACACATACATAAATATGGCTTGTTCTATGATAATTCTTAGCTACTCTTGAGTGAGAAGCAGCTTTTCTTCTTTTTAATGTTCTTCCTTCACTAATGTAAGTTTCTTTAATAACTAAATCTTCTTTTTTAGCTCCAAAGTTGTTAACAGCATTAGCTACAGCAGAATTTAATACTTTTATAATTAATCTACTTGCTTTTGTATTTGTAGTAAGTAAGATTGCTTCAGCTTGGCTTACACTTTTTCCTCTAATTAAATCTAGAGTCATTCTAGCTTTTAGTGGTGCGATTTGTGCACCTTTATGTATACTATATGTTTCCATTTATTGCCTCCTACTTACCGCTTCCAGCATGGCCATTAAACTTACGAGTTAAAGCAAACTCACCAAGTTTATGTCCTACCATATCTTCAGTTACATATACAGGAATGAATTCACGTCCATTATGAACAGCAAATGTATGTCCTACAAATTCTGGAAATATAGTTGAACGTCTTGACCAAGTTTTAATAACTTCTTTTTTACCACTTGCATTTAAATCTCTTACTTTCTTTAAAAGTCTAGGAAATGCATATGGTCCTTTTTTTAAACTTCTTGACATTTTACGGTTCCTTTCTTAATTATTTCTTACGTCTTGTCATGATTAACTTCTCAGATGCTTTTTTAGTTTTTCTAGTCTTAAGTCCTAGAGCTGGTTTACCCCAAGGAGTCATTGGTTGAGCACGTCCTACTGGAGCTCTACCTTCACCACCACCATGTGGGTGATCATTAGGGTTCATAACAGATCCACGAACTGTAGGTCTAATTCCCATATGTCTTTTTCTTCCTGCTTTTCCTAAATGAACAAGTTCATAATCAGTATTTCCAACTTCACCAACTGTTGCACGGCAAACTCCTAAAACTTTTCTTGTTTCACCGCTCTTTAATCTTATAATAACGTATTTTCCTTCTTTACCAAGAATTTGTACGCTACTTCCAGCACTTCTTGCAAGTTTAGCTCCAGCGCCTGGATTTAATTCAACATTGTGAACCATTGTTCCAACAGGAATATTGTTTAGTGGAAGAGCATTTCCGTCTTTAATATCAGCATTTTCTCCACTTTCAATTTTATCTCCAACTTTTAAATTAAGTGGAGCAATTATATATCTTTTTTCTCCATCAGCATAATTAATTAATGCGATGTTTGCACTTCTGTTTGGATCATATTCGATTGAAGCAACTCTACCTTCAATACCATCTTTATTTCTCTTGAAATCAATTAGACGATATTTTTGTCTTACTCCACCGCCAATATGACGAACAGTAATTTTTCCTTGATTATTTCTTCCGCCTGTTTTACTTTTTTTAACAAGAAGACCTTTTTCAGGTTTACTCTTAGTAATTACATCGTTTACTAAAACATTCATTCCTCTTGTTCCAGGAGTATTAGGCTTTAAATTTCTAACTGGCATATTGTCCCTCCTAGTATTCTATAGTAGAACCTTCTGCAAGTTTTACATATGCTTTTTTATAAGCAGCTGTTAAACCTGTATATCTTCCTACTCTTCTATTTTTTTGTACAGCATTTACAGTATTAACACTAAGTACTTTAACTTTAAATTGTTTCTCAATTTCATTTTTGATTTGAGTTTTATTAGCTTTCTTATTTACTTTAAATACATATACATTATTTGCTTTTAAACTTTCGCTTTTTTCAGTAATAACTGGTGCTAAAATTATATTCATTAGTTAAGCACCTCCTCAATTTTCTTAACTGAAGATTCATCTATTAATAGATATTTACAAGCTACAAGATCTAAAACATTTATTTCACTAGCTTCCATAACAGCAACATTTCTCATATTACTTGAAGCTAAGAATAAGTTTTCATTTCCTTCATTAAATACTACTAATACTTTTCCATCTAATTTAAGATTTTTTAACATAGCATTAAAATCTTTAGTTTTAGCTGTATCTAATTTTAAACTATCAACAACTACAACTTCTTTATCTTTTAATTTAGATGTAAGTGCACTAGCTAGTGCCAATCTTCTTTCTTTTCTATTTTGTTTTAAATCATATTTTCTTGGTTTTGGTCCATGAGCAATTCCACCACCTGGCCATTGAACAGCACGAGTAGATCCTTGTCTTGCATTACCAGTACCTTTTTGTTTATATGGCTTACGTCCGCCACCACTTACTTCACTTCTAGTTTTAGTTGAAGCAGTTCCTTGTCTCATACTAGCTTGACTAACTACTATAGCATCACGCATAAGACTTTCTTTAACTTCAGTATTCCATACACTATCTTTAAGAGTAATATCTTTTACTTTTTCACCTTTAAGGTTTAAAACTTGAGTCTTTGCCATTATTCAGATACCTCCTCATTAGTTGCTTCTTCAGTAGTTTCTACTTCAGTTTCATTAGTTTCATTTTTAACTACTTCATTTGTTTCTTCTACAACAGTTTCATTATTAACGACTTCATTAACTGGAGAAGATTCATTAGTATCTTCATATGAAATTAATTCAACTTTATCGAATTCTTTGCTACCTTTAATAGCATCTCTAATGAATACAAATGACATTTTAGGTCCTGGAACATTTCCACTTACTAATATGTATTTGTTTTCTTTATCAACATCAACTATCATTAAATTTTGAATAGTGATTTGTTCGTTACCCATATGTCCTGGTAACTTTTTACCTTTTAAAACTCTCATTGGTCTCATTGTACCTAAAGATCCAACACGTCTATGATATGTAGATCCATGAGTTTCTGGTCCACGAGATTGATTCCATCTCTTAATTACACCTTGGAAACCTTTCCCTTTTGATGTACCAGTTACATCAACAGTGTCTCCTTTTGAAAATACATCTGCCTCAATAACTTGTCCAAGTGTATAAGAAGAAGTATCAACTCCTCTTATTTCACGTAAGAAGCGCTTAGGTGATGTACCAGCTTTTTTAGCATGTCCTTTTTCAGGATTGTTACTAGATGATTCTTTCTTATCAAAAGCACCTAGTTGAATAGCTTCATACCCATCTTTTTCAGTAGTCTTAATTTGAGTTACAACATTTGGTTCAACTTCAATTACTGTAACAGGTATTAATTTTCCGTCAGTTGTGAATACTTCAGTCATTCCAACTTTACGTCCTAAGATTCCTTTCATTTTTTCTTTCCTTTCTTTAATCTTAAAAACTATTTCTTAATTTGAATATCTACTCCACCTGGTAAATCCATGTGAGCTAAAGCATCAATTGTTTCTTTACTTGGAGAATCGATATCAATTAATCTTTTGTGAGTCCTAATCTCGAATTGTTCACGGCTATCTTTATATTTGTGAACAGCTCTTAGAATAGTAATCTTTTCAATTTCAGTTGGTAGTGGTACAGGTCCACTTACAACTCCACCAGTTCTCTTAACAGTCTCAACAATTTTTGAGCAAGCTTGATCAACACTTCTGTGATCAAATGATTTAAGTCTGATTCTTACTTTGTCTTTAGACATATTAATTCCTCCTTCGCCTATAATATTTTTATAGACTTGCTACGCGCAAATTACCTGATTATAAATTAAGTTCAATTCAACTTAACCTGGTGTATCAGCAACCTTGCACATCATCGCCAGTCGTTCGATATTGATTATATGCCATAATAAAAGAAAAATCAAGCAATTTTTCTCAATTTTTCTTATTTTTTTTACTAATTCTTTACTATTAAGCTTTCCCCTGTCATTTCCTTAGGTTTACTTATCTCAAACATATCTATAATAGTAGGAATTACATCTCTTAAAGTACCAAATTCTTTTAACTTATATTTTTTATTGCAAATTATGAATGGAACATTATTATCTGTGTGAGTTGTATTAATGCTTCCATCTTCATTTTTCATCATTTCAACATTACCATGATCAGAAGTTATTACTACATCGTAGAAGTTTTCACTCGCATGTTCTAATATTTTTTCAATACAAATATCACAAGTTTCAAGTGCTCTTATAGTTGCAGGAATATTTCCTGTTTGACCTACTACATCTGGATTTGCAAAATTAACAAGAATAAAATCCATATCTTCTTCAATTGCACTTAAAGTTGCACTTGTAACATCAGCAATATTCATTTCTGGTTTCATATCATATCTTGCTACTTTAACTGATGGTATTTGTAATTTATATAAATTTTTATCTGAGAACTCCTCTGCTCCATCAAAAAAATATGTTACATGTGGATATCTACAAGCTTCTGCTATTCTTGCTTGTTTAAATCCTAAATCAGATAGATATTTTCCAAAAGTATTAGATATTGTTTCATTAGTATAAGCACCATCTATTTTATTTGAAGTACTATACAAAGCACAGTATTTAACATTATTTAATTTTCTAGTATTAAATTTATTAAATGAATCATCTGTTAATGAAGTTATTAATTCATCTATAATTTCTGGCCTATAATCTACAAATAGAACACCATCATTATCTTTAATATTGCTTCCTTTTGTAATTACACTAGGATTAACATATTCATCAGTTATATTATTTTTATAGTGTAAGTCTAAGCATCTATTATAATCAGCAAAATTGCTTCCAACATTATGTACATATAAATCATATGCTTTATTTATCCTATCGTAGTTTCCATCACAATCCATAGCATAATATCTACCACATAATGTTCCAATTATGCCAATACCTAATCTTTCTATTTTCTTCATAAAATTATTAATATAATCTTTAGCACCATATAATGTTGAATCTTTACCATCTGTTATAAAATGAAAAACAACATTATTAACACCTCTAATTTTACAAAGAGCAATCAATGCATAAAAATGATCCATACTTGAATGATTAGAATTTTGGCTTAATAGTCCAATCAAATGAAGAGTACTTTTATTATTCTTAACATGATCCATCATATCTAATAGCTTATCATTTTCAAAAAATGACTTGTTTTTAATACTATTATTAATCATTGTATATGGTTGTATTACTGTTCTTCCTGCTCCAATTGTCATGTGACCTACTTCACAATTACCAACAATTCCTTTAGGAAGACCAACATCTTCTCCAATTGTTGATAATTCACTTTTAGGATACTCTTCCATTATTTTATTTATATTAGGCAAATTAGCCATCTTAATTGCATTACCATTATCACTTTGCCTAAGACCAAACCCATCTAATACTAGTAATAAAATTTTTTTCATATTTTTTTCCTCTAACCTATTTTATCACAAAATAAAAAAAACTTGAATGATTTATTTTATGCAATCATATCAAGTCTTAATTTATCAGCTATTGTAACAATAAATTCTGAATTAGTTGGTTTAGCTCTATCTATATCAACACTATTTCCAAATATACTTTCCATTAAATCTATATCTCCTCTATTCCAAGATAATTCAATAGCATGTCTTATTGCTCTTTCTACTCTATCTATGGATGTATTAAACTTAATACTTAAATCTGGATATAATTCTTTAGTTATTCCTCCAATAAAACTAGGATTATCATAAACCATAAGTATAGCAGAACGTATATATTGATATCCTTTTATGTGTGATGGTATACCCAAAGCATGTAATAAATTAGTAACTTTTATTTGTAAATCCTTATCTTGCATTTCAATTAATTCTTTACTTGCTTTAATCGAATTATTAATACTTATTATAATACTTTCTAGTTTTTTAAAATCAAATGGTTTTAAAGCATAATACTTACATCCATATTCACTAACTCTTCTAATAGTTTCATCTTCATTAAAAGATGTCATTACTATGGTTTTCTTATCAATATTATGTTCTTTCATATACTCTAGGACTTCAAATCCATCTAAAAGTGGCATAACAAGATCAAGAATTAGAATATCAAAATCTATTTTCTTGTTTTCTAATAGATTTAGAAATTCCTCCCCATTTGATGCACTAGCTACTACTTCTACTTTTTCACTTCCATTAAAGTACTTCTTCAACAACTGCACTTGTACTGCACTATCATCTACTACCAATACTTTAATTTTCATTTTTTCTCCTTTTTCTTTATTATAATACAATAATTATATATATTTCTACGGTATATTTTAAAGATTTTTGTCGAATATTTACACTTTTTCTTACAAAAAAAAGTTATTCATTATTGAATAACTAATTTGAATATTTTACGTGTCTACAATAATATGAAGCATTATTATAATCATAATATGAAAGTTTAACTCCTCCACCAGTAGATTCCATAATAATATATTTTTTCTTTTCATCATCATGTCCAACAACCATAGTAATATGATCTTCATTTACTACAACATCACCAACATTACAAATTGCTGTTGTTTGACCTCTTAATGATATTCCACCACTAGCTACAGTATATTCTCTGTTTGCTTTTTCATTATTAAACCCTTGAATAAATGACCAGTTAACAAAACCACTACAGTCAAATCCTTTCCAAATTAATTTTGTTCTACATCTATCTGGATTTGGGTGAGAATCACAATATGGAGGATTTATTCTCTTACCCATTTCACCATCTATTCCTACATGATACCATTTTCCACCCCAGTCATAGTTAATTCTATAACCATAATTAGCTAGTGTTTCAATTAATGTTAAACCTGCTACTACAGGTGCTTCTCTTGTTCCAACACCAACTGCTTCTACAGCTGCTTGCATTTGAGCATTTAATTTTTCAACACTAGAACCATTTTCTTCTAAAACTGCTTTTAAAGTTTTACCGTCAAAATTTTTCAAATTTCTATATAATTCAGAATTTGGATCAATATCGAACTGAGCAATCCCTCCTTTAGAACCAACATATTCTTTTAAAATATCTTCCATTCTTTCTTTCATATATGGATCTTCTATTTTTTCTATCTCATCTTTTATTGCTTTATAATCATCTCTATTAAAATTTTTCCCTAAAGTAACAATTTTTTCTCTTAAATCTATATATTTTTTTAATTCATCGAGTTCACGTCTTAATTCTTCTTTATCTTTATCACTTTTAACTTTTGAATACATTCTTTCTGCCATATCATAGTCTGTCTTTCTTAAACTTTCACTTGCAATATCAATATATTTTTCAGCTTCAATTCTATAAGCTTCACTTATATTTTCTGTGGTAGCACTATTAATGCACGACAAATATGATCTATTTCCAGGATCTGCTATTTCAACAATTAATTTAACAAATGTTGGTATTAAAAATACAAGTACGGCAGATATTATTTTAACAGCTGCTTGTTTATTTACTTTATTTAGAGCATCACTATCATTATCTTTTACTGCACTCATATAACCAATCATTAAAGATAGTATTAATATAATTGGAACAGAAACTCTAATAATTGTTAACACTATATTAACTATTCTTAAGACTGATAAAACATCTCCATTATCACATAACTCCAAAATACTCATATATTTCACCATACTAATTATAACAAATATTTAATCAAAAAAAAATTAAATAGATAAATAATTTTATCCATTTAATCTTTCTAACGTTTTAAATTTTTTACCCTCTAAATACTCAAGAGTACTTCCACCACCTGTTGAAACATAATACATTTTAGCATTAAAATACTTAGATGCTCCAGTTACATCTCCTCCTGCAAGTATTGTTGGATAATCTTGATTCTGTAAAAAAATCATTAATTCCTTAGTACCATTTTCATAATCTTTTTCTTCATACTTACCAAGTGGTCCATTCCATAATACAAGATTACTTTTTTTAAGATTGTTTTCAAATTCATGAATAGTTTTAGGTCCTATATCAAAACCAATATCAGAATCATTAAATTCATCAATATCTTTAACACCATTTTGTGTCATAAAATCAAGTGGTAATATTATTTTTGAAGAATACTTATCTAATAATGACTTTACATAATCTAAGTTTTCTTCACTAACAATACTTTTACCTACATTAAATCCTTTAGCCTTTAAAAATGTAAAACACATAGCTCCACCAATTAATACTTTTTCTGAAGTTGGAACTAGATTATTAAGTACTCCTATTTTATCATCAACTTTTGCACCACCTAAAAGTAGTGTTCTTTTTTCTTTTAAAGCTTTATTTAACATATTAACTTCGTCATTTACTAAAAAACCAGCATATGATGGAATATATTTAGAAATACCATATGTTGAAGCATGACATCTATGAGCAGTTCCAAATGCATCAAGTACAAATATATCAGCAAGACTTGCCCAATACTTACTTAATTTTTCATCACAAGATGATTCTAAAGTTTTTGGAACATCCTCAAATCTAGTATTCTCAACAAGTAAAACTTCTCCCTCTAATAAATTATTAACACAAGCTTCAAGTTCACTTCCCCTTGTTTCATGTGTAAAGTATACAGGATAAGTAACAAGTGTTGATAAATGGTTAGCAACCAACATCAAAGAAGAATTCTTTTTATCCTCTTCACTTTTAACTCTTCCCAAATGTGATAATAATATTACTTTAGCATTATTACTAACTAAATAATCAATTGTTTTAAGACTACTAACTATTCTATTATCATCAATTATTTTTCCATCTTTAATTGGAACATTAAAGTCAACTCTTACGATAACTTTTTTTCCTTTTACATCTGCTTCAGTAATTAATTTCATTTTTACACCTATCTTTCGTATTTTGTGTATATATTTTCTGCATTTTTCATTAATTCTTCTAGTGTAGTATTGATAATTTGTTCATTAAACTTATCATAATCGTCAAGATCTATTTCAGTTTTATGCTTTTTTTGTTCTTCAGTTAATCCATTATCAAAATTAGGTCTAAATATATTTATACTTACTAAATCAGGAAAATGAACTCTTAAATCATCTATCTCTTTTTTAAGTCTTACATCACTAATAATAATAGCGTCATAAAAACATGAGAATATTTCAATATCATCAACCATTCTATTTATAAATAAATCATCTTTTCCTAATTTCTCACGAATAATTCCCGTTCCAAGAGTTTGAAGCAATTCTCTTGGCTTATCTTCTTCAGTTAAATTCCATCCTGTTATTTCTCTTGCATAATATTTAATATACTTTGATAACTGAGTAACAATTACTTTCTTTCCATTTTTCTCATAAACACTTTTTAAATATGAAGAAAATGTATCCTTGCCATGTCTTGCTTTTCCGCTTATTAAATATATTTTTGATGCTCCATCTCTTAATTCCATTATTACCCACTCTCCTTATTATATAATAATTATAGCATATCAAAACTTAAAATCAATATTTCAAAAACCACAAAAAAAGAAGTGTAAACTTCTTATAATGAAACCAATTTTCTTATATATGGTATTTTAATTAAAACATAAACACATAAAGTAGACATTAAATATATAATTATACTATTTAATAAAACAGATAAAGCTATAGAAACATCAGCAATTTTACCAAATAATCCTATATACTCAAAGAATCCAAGTATAAGCCCATGAATTAAATAAACTCCGAAATTAGTTTGTGTTAATAATTTTAATACTTTTTCATTAAATCTTACAAAATTATTTTTAGCAAATAAGAAAACAGATGATGAATATAAAATAACATTAAAAGTATCATACTTAAAGAATACATCAGTAATACCATTTGCTTTAGAACTAATTATTGTTCCAAAAAGTGTAATAACTAGACCAATAATTCCAAATGCATATATTAATTTAGTATTCTTTTTTGATATATCAAATGTATTTAAATAATAACCAAGTATAAAATAAATAAGAAATTCTCCAAATACAATTGTATAAGATATAGTAACATTAAACAAATAATCAAATATTCTATTAAATCCACCAAATATAAATAGTAATATTATTAAATATTTTAATATGTTTCTATTTTCTTTTTTAGTTATTTGTTTTAATATTGGTAAACACAAATAAAATCCAATAATTATAGGTAAAAAATATAAATGAAATATTCCATCTCCTAATATAGTATCTAAAAACACATTATAAACTGTATTAATTGTTATAGTTCTACTATCAAATATAATATATAGAAAACTATATGTTAAATTCCAAAATACAAATAATAGTAATACTCTAGGTACATATTTTTTTAAAACATCTTTTATTGTTATTTTCTTTTCTTCATTTAAGAAAAGAGCCCCACTTACCATAAAATAAATGGGTACACAAAATCTTGAAATAGAATCTAGTATAGATAATACTATAAAAGAATTACTATTAACATCTAAAAAACTCCAAAATTCACTAATAACATGTATTAGTACAACAAATATAATGGAAACAATTTTCAACAAATCAAAATATAAAACCCTCTTTTTCATATCAATCACCTATTTTACAATAAATGCATTTGCAACATGTCGAGCGCCACTATAACCCCATCCTGCTGGATCATTAATTAGTTCACCTTTTTCAACTAGCGTTGTAGAACCACCACCATCAAGATTAGCTGCATTATATGCTTTATATCTTACAAATATTTTAGTTAATTCTTCCATGGTTACACCATTAAAACCAGCTTTACCATTAATAGTAATAAATAATACTATTCCATCTTGTCTTTGACCAATAGCTGTTCTTGGTCTATTTCCATATCCACCATCACCATCAAATTTAGCTGCTTTACCATTAACAATTAAAAATGGTCCAAAATATACTGCATCAACAATGCCAGCCTTTTTAGCTTGTTTTGAAGTCATTGTGGCAAGTACAAGTGCATGATCTTTATTAAATGCAATTATTTTTTCAGCTTCTCCACTATCATATAGTACTTTACCATCCATCATGAAAATACCTCTTGGTACTAATGAACGGCCTATTATTGCAGCAGCACCAGCATTAATTGCAACAAGAGCATTATTATCTTTTGCCATTTCTTCTACTTCTTGTCCTCCATAGGCCAAGTTATTAGCAGATACTAAGTCTATTCTTGATGGATCATAAATTGCAGTAATATACATTACATATGATGGCTCATCAACTTTTATTATTTTATATATATCATTTCCCTTATTCTTCTTTAATATTTGTTCTTCATAAATAGATTCATATGTATCAGTCTCAAAATTAGGATTGAAAGTAATCTTAGAAGAATCAGTATCTTCTTCAGGCTCAATTATTTTATTATTATCAAGAATTCTTTCTATTTCTTCTTCACTATAAAGAGTATAAGCAAAATACTTATGAGTCATACTTGTCATAGCAGAAGTTACATAAAAATCTCTAAAATAATCTACTGGCCCATATGCTAAAAAGAAGCATGCTAAAGCTATTATATCCACAAATATTAAGAATATACTAAATTTACTAACCTTCTGTTTCTGTTTTTTCACTGTTTTCTGCTTCTTCATTTTTAACTCCCAACTCATATGGACTATTTAATGTTCCTTTTCCAGATAGTATTTCTAAACTGCTTTTAATATAAAATGCTGGTCTAACATTATATTTTGCTTCTATTGTATCAGCAAAAATACCTCCATTTTCATTTATAACATTAATAATATCAACATCTTCCATACCTCTTAATAATGTAAATGTATTTGTAGTTTCATTTATAAACATATCACCAATAGTAAGCATACCTACTTTAGCTTTTACTGTTTCACTTCTTGCATAAGCATAATCAAGATTTGTAAGCGCAAGAGATCCAATAAAATAATTTCCATTTACAACATAATCTTTTAAACTCAATGATTTTAAAAATGTTTTATTTAAATACTTACCTACTGTATTAGTAGTTGTATATGCGCTTGTTTCACCACCAAATTTAATTAAATATGGTTTTTCTTTTTTCATAATTACATCTAATGAAGTTAATTTAACTTTATTTTTTTGAACTTCAATTACTTTATAATTTATATCATCAATTTTAACAATACTATTTACGTAAGCATCTGCGATAGTATTTATTTTATGTTTTTCAATAATGTATGGTTTATTTTTACTACCATCTCCACTTAACAATTTACTTCCACCAGAAATAGTAATTACTGGTTTTATTGTTATTGCTTTACTATCTCTTTCATTTAAAGCTATTTCGCCTTCATCTGTAACATAGTATTCATCATTTTTACTATTTAATGAACCTAAATAAAATATATCTCCATTATTTAAAAAACTTTCTTTTCCGCCAGCCATTTTATAATCATACAAAGATAATAATGAAATATTATAAGTATCTAATACATTATCACATGTAATACTAGATACATCATCAATTACATCATTACAAAAACTTGTCTTTACAAGTAAGTCATCAGAATCTACTAAAGTTTTTTCATAAATACCACTATATTTTGCCTCACTAACATTTAACCACTTATTAATAGATGATTTTTCATATCCTTTTTTTAATTCTGGATATAATATAGTAACATTACTTTCACTTACAGCCTTAATATTATTATTTTTATCAATACTAAGTATTCTATAAATCATACCAGAGTATTTTAAATAATTATCATCTATTTTACCTTTATATGTATATACTCCAGTATCTTCATTTAATACTAGCCCTTTAGTTTCATCCAAATAACTTTGTTTTCTTTTTAAAGTATCAACTAAATAAACTGTATCATCTTCATCATTATCCCCATTTTCAATCTTATAGTACTTAACTAATCTAAACATGTAAAATCCAACAATAGTAAATAACACTAAAACATTTAGTGTTATTAAAACAGGTGTTATTTTAAGTACTTTCTTTTTTTCCATATGTTTTTTTACTCCTAATCTCCAAAATCATTTTGATATGCTATTAAACTAGCATTAATAATTCCATCCACCCCACTAAATTCATCTACAATAGTAGTACTTACACTACCATTTTTGTTTTCTTTAATATCTACTTCAAGTGATAATTCTACTTTATCATTAAAGATTGATTTACTTCTAACTTTAAACTTCTTTAATGCTCTTAATTTTTTCATTACTTCATTATGAGCATCTACATCATATTTTAAAACAAGTAGATATCTATTAGAAACTCTAAATCCCATTAAATATGTAAAGAAATATAAAACACCAAGTATTAATGAAGCAACGATTGCTATTATATAAAGTCCAGCTCCTGCCATAATACCAGCAGATATTCCCCAGAACATAAATCCAGTATCAACAGGTTCTTTTACAGCAGTCCTAAATCTTACAATAGATAAAGCACCAACCATACCTAAAGATAAACTAATATTACTACTAATTGTTCTAATAATCATTGCTGTTACCATTGAAAGCATTAAAATACATAAAGAAAATGCTTTTGAATAAACAACACCAGTATATGTTTTCCTATAAACATATATTATGAATAACCCTATTAGAAAAGCTACCACTAATGATATTAACATATCTGTTACAGAAATAGTTCCTGTAAAATTTTCTAAAACTGATTTTTTTATAGTGTCTACAACACTCATACCTATATTCATATTTTACTCCTTACTTTATACTTCTACATATTGCAAATTTACTAACTGCTTCCCTACACGATGGAATATCATTTAATATATTTGCTATATGTAAAGGTAATACTTCATTAAATTTAACTTCAAGCACTATTTTTCCTTTTTCATCAACTCTATATGTAGGCATATTACTATCAAACAAATCATAATTATATAGCCCACTTTCAATATTAGAATCAAATGTTATTCTAACATCACTTATTGGATAAATAAATGCTATTCTATGGTAACCAACTATTATTGAAGGTATTAAACCTTTAGTTTTAGCGTCATTTAGAAATTCTAATAACAACCCCTCTGCATTATGAATCTCATCATAATTACCATTTAATATTTTACAATAGATATCCTTTGAAATCAACATTTGCTCTTTAGCAGTCATATTATTATGTTTCATTTTCTTTTCAAGCCTAATAAATGAATCATCGTCATTATAAATTCTAATTCTATATTTCTTTCTGTATAATACACCATCCATTTTTTCATAATATGACTTAGAATTCAAATCATCAAAATATAAACTCTTAATTAAATATGATCCATCTTCAAAAAAAGCATTATCATCAGTAGCCATTATTAAAGATAATTTCTGTTTTAATACTTCACTAGCACTTTCTGATATTTTAAATTTTAATTCATGTCTATATTTATATTCTTTCATTCCACATCACCAAAATACTTCTTAACTTCTGCACTTGATAATCCAAAATAAGATCTAGCATCTTCTATTACAGCTTTATTTCTTTTTCTAGCAAAAGCTTTTAAATCATTAACATGCATCTGCCAAGTACTATACGACATATTATCCCATCTTTCAAGATTTCTTTTCATTTCATCTTTTCCAATTTCTTTAACTACTTCATCAACTTTCTTTTCATAATTCTTAGCACTCCATGTGTTTTTTAAATTATAACTCATTCTTTTTAAGAAAGTTTCTTTAAATTCACTACTTTTCATTAGATTTCTTAAAAGAGCTGTACTAAAATTACCATAACCAATACCTTGAGCTCTAGTATAATAATTAAATCCATAACCAGTTTCATGATATAAGCCACTATCTAAATCATAAAAAATAAATTTCCATTTTCCATTATCAATATTCTTATTTCTAAAATATCTAGTATTTACTATATCATAATTATTAGTCCATATCTCAGCAAACCAAAAATCACATAAGTTTTCTATATCAATTAATCCCTTTATTTTTTTATAATTATTACTATCACTTAATGAATTATTATAAATAAAACTCATCATTTCATTATATGCTTTATTACTTCCAGATTTAACTTCTCCATCAATTCTTAATATATCAGTATCATCTTCTGTAGTTTTAACATTATAATGATTAGATACAAAATTTTCATCAACTTTTTCACGAATAAAATATAGACCCCAATAAGAACCATTAATATATAGTACTACCGGTTTATATGCTTGAACATCAACATTTGTATACTCGCCAACAAGTGATGTTGCCACTATATCACGAATTAAAGTTCTACCTTCTTCACCCTCATCATAATAAGCTGTAAATTCATCTTGAGATCCAGTCCTTAAAACAATTGATTCAAAAGAACTACTATCTACGCTATCAAATAAAGGATAATTCAAATGAGCATCCCCATATTTCTTTTTAAATTTTATTTCATAGCTTTTCTTTCTCATAAATCTTGTTGAACCACCAAATAGTTTTAAGCCACCATTTACTTGAAAACCACTACCATCTTGTTCTATTAATTCTACATTAACAGGTTCTTGAACTTTACTTGTTAGAGATGTATTGTAATTAACATGGCTAAGATCATCTTCATCAATTGCTAAAGATAATACTGGTAAAGTATGATTTTCATTTACTATATATGAATATGTATTAACAGCACTTTTAAGTTTTCCATCCTCTTTAGCCATTATTCTTAAAACAGTAGTCTTCTTAATAGTAAGAGGACTACTGTATACTTTTGAAGACGTTGTTGGCTCTGAACCATCAAGCGTATAATAAATATTATCTTTTCCACTAAGAGTTACTTTGAATCCCTTTGTTTTATTTATTATTTTACTTTTAACCGAAGCACTTGGTAAATATGATATAGCTTGTTTACCACTATCATTTTCTTTTCCTGGAGTTGGTTTACTAAAATAATAAATTCCACTACTACTACCTTTTCCAATTGAATAACCATTTGGTACATTAGCAATAAATAATGTATCAATTATTTTATCATCCTTTGTTAAATAAATTCCCTCAGTACTTCCTAATTTAAAGTCAGCATGTTTATACTTTTTATTTGATAAATTTTTATCACCTGATGCCATTACTATATAGTACTCTTTACTCTTTAATTCCTTTTTTTCAAGATTATACATACAAGCAGTATTAATATTAGTAGTTAGGCAATAATCACTTAAATTAATTGTCTTATCACTATTATTATATAATTCAATCCAATCATAATATTTTCCACCATTCTGTGCCAAATATTCATAATTAGAATTCATAACTTCATTAATGATTAAATCTTTTACTTTAACTAAATATTTTTTTTGAAAAGCTTTAATACCATCAAGAGTATTAGGATATCCTGGACTAATAGAATTATTTGTTAAGAATTTATCATCTTCTCTAATATAAGCAAGTCCATTCCCTAGATTTTCATATTCAACTTTTTCTATTATTTTACCTTTATTATTACTAAGTATTACTACACCATTTTTATTTTTTAACTTAAAGTTTGTACTTAGTTCATCCTCAATACTACTAACACCACTTGTATAAATAACCATAACACTTTTACTTGGTAAAACAACATTTGGAATAGTCCATTTAAAAGGAGCATTTTCACTATTAGATAAACTATATCCTTCAAGATTAATACTTTTGTTACTTATATTTTTTATTTCAATATATCCACTATATACACCAGATTTATTTTTAAAATTTCCCTTGTTTTCTGGTAATATTTCATTTATTACTATTTCTTTTTCATCTTTACTCATTAAAGATTCTAAGTATTCTTTATGTCCACTTATAGTATTTGCAAATCCAGGTGTTGGTTTATCTTGAATAACCCAAGATCCTTCTTCATTTCTTGCCATAACAGTATTTCCATCAAGAGCCACAGTTTCAATCGCATCAACTGCTTTTCCATTTGGTTTTAATAAAGCTACTACTTCACCACCACCACTTTTTAATTTAAAGTTAGCACTAGTATTAGTTGTTTTTCCAGTTAAGAATATTACCATATATGCCTTTGACTCAATCGTAACATCAGGAAAAACCCATTTTACTTCTTTGTTATTATCTGATAAACCATAGTTTTTTAAATTGATATCATGATCATTACCATTATATATTTCAATATAATCATATAGTTTTCCATCTTCATAAGCTATGGCACCTTTATTCGATGACATTAATTCATTTAATACAAGTTTATTAATACTTACTTCATTATCTGTAAGATCTTTTTCATCATAATAATTCTTACTTTTTTCACCCAAAAGAGTTAATAGAGATAAAACTACTATTAAAGCTATACAAACTATAAAAAACATTATATTATTTTTAAATTTTTTTGTATTAAACTCCATATCAAAAAACTCCTATATTATTATACTATATAATGAGTTTTTATTCCACTAATATTTTAATAAAAAACTAATATCAATAAAAGATATTAGTTTAAACGATAAATAAATATGAATAATATATTACAAAGACTATTATAAATATAGCTCCTTCTTTTCTAGATAATACCCTATCGTTTTTAGAGAATACATACAATAATACTGCTGATAATAACACAAAGAACATATCTATTAAAGAAAAATGATTACTGGAAATATTTCCATATATTAATAATGGTAATCCTAGTACTATTCCAATATTAAATATATTTGTTCCAATTATATTACCAAGAGCAATATCAAATTCACCCTTTTTTGCTGCTATTACAGTCATAGTCATTTCTGGAAGAGATGTACCAATTACAACAATAGTCATTGTTATTATTTTTGTACTTATATTTAACATAGATGATAATTCTACAGCATTATCAACTATTAAATCACTTGCAACCACTATTAAAACACCACATACTACTGTATATATTAAAGATTTTGGCAAACTATACTTTGGTTTAAAAAATTCAAATACACCTTTTTTAGCTTTTATAACAGATAAAATATAAAACATAAATGTACAAAATAAGAATACATATAATAATCCATCTAATCTTCCAAGAACAAATATTGAACTGTCTTCTACTTTATGTAGTACAGAGGATAAGGAAAACATTGTTGTAACCAAAAGAAGTATAGGTAATTCTTTCTTAATTGATTCATTTTTAACTTTTATTGGGGATATACAACACGCCATACCAATAACCAGTGTTATATTAATTACACAACTACCAATTACATTAGCAAGAGCTATATCTCCATTTCCACTACTAATACTTGAAAATGATATGGCAAGTTCTGGAGCACATGTTCCAAATGCACCTATAGTAAGAGCAATCATCATTTTACTCATTTTGCAATATGAAGCAATACTACTAATAGCATCAACAAATATATCAGAACATTTTACAATTAAAACAAAACCAACTAGTAACAAAACAATTGCTTTAATCACTTGCATAATCATTTCCTCCTATTATATATATTATAAAATAAAAAAAAGGATTTTAAAATCCTTTTTATTCATTTTCTTCTTCATCACTTTTGTTCTCAAAAAGAAGACTAACATTTTTACTTGGAAGCATCATATAATTATCTTTATTAATGCTTATTTCAAACACTTTTTCCTCATGAGTTAATTCATCCCCATCAATACACCAAGATGGTGGAATATTCTCAAATTCAAATTTAATATAATTAGTTTTAAAATATGTAAACATTGGAATATCATTTAATTCCCTTCTTTTAATATAATGAATTGCTTTTAAAATATCCCATTTATTTTTAATTTTACACATTAATACTTCAAACTTATTATCATCTAATTTAACATCATCATATATATCTTTTATATTCATTCCACCAACTCTATTACTATTAGTTATAAATATAAAAGAGAATTCATCTTCATAAGTTTCCCCATCAACAGTATACTTTAATTTTTTAAATTCAATTTTTTCCTTCAATTGTTTAATACCATACATTACATATGCTATACGTCCATATTTTTCTTTTAATTTTCTTGGAGTAGCATATGAAATATCTACAAATGCACCCATACAAGCAACATATACAAATGGGCTTCCATTTATTAAGCAAACATCAATATTCTTTTTTACTCCATTTAATAAAAGAGCAATATTCTTAATAGTATTACCACTCATTCCATACATATGAGCAACATCATTAACACTACCAAGAGGAAGATGACCTAAAAGTATTGGCTTTTTTCTTTCAATATTACCACTTATTACTTCATTTAATGTTCCATCTCCTCCAGCGCAAAGTAATAAATCACAATCCTTTAAACTTTTGGTTATTTCTTTAGCATGACCTCTATACTCTGTATAAATTATTTTTGTCTCATATCCATAATTCTCTAATATTTTATGAATTTTTTTAACATCATTTCTATTAGATAATCTTCCACTATTAGGATTATAAATAACGACACAATTTAACATAATAATCCTCCTTATTACACGCATATTATAACATTTCTAATTTATAAAGTAAAATAACTTAAAAAAATTTAAAAAAGTATTAAATTTCTCTTTTAGTTCATAATAATATTGTGTTATACTTCTTATAGGGGGAAATAAATGAAAACAAAAGTTAAGAAACATAAATTTAACTTAATCAATAATATTAGTGCTATAATCATTGTTTTTATAGTCATTTTTATTATGGCTGGATGCGGATTTATGTATTTCATTTATATAAATGCCCCTGAGTTTAATAAAGACTTACTTTATAAAAAAGAATCATCTAACATATATGATTCAAAAGGTAATTTAATAGCTACTATTGGTACTGAGAAAAGACAGATTGTAGAATATAAAGAATTACCTCAAGTTTTAATAGATGCAATTTTAGCAACTGAAGATGCAAGATTTTTTGAACATAATGGTGTAGATTTACCAAGATTTATGATAGCAAGTTATGGATTCTTTTCAGGAAAAGATGCAGGTGGTGCTTCGACTATAACAATGCAAGTATCAAAAAATTCATTTACATCTACTGAATCAAGAGGCATAGCTGGTGTAATAAGAAAATTTACTGATGTATATATGTCAATGTTCAAAATTGAGAGAGACTATTCAAAAGAAGAAATACTTGAATTTTATGTAAATGCTCCATATTTAGGTGGTGGAAACTATGGTGTTGCTATGGCAGCTAAAACCTATTTTAATAAAAATGTTGGAAATATTAATTTAGTTGAAGCAGCAATGATAGCTGGAATGTTCCAAGCACCTGGAGAATATGATCCATACGTTAATCCAAGTAAAACTAATGAAAGAAAAAATGAAGTAATTAATCTGATGTTAAGACATGGATTTATAACTGAAACAGAGGCTAATGCAGCCTTAAAAGTAAATATTAAAAAATTACTAAAAAAACAACCAAGTAAGATTAATAAATATCAAGGATTTATTGATACAGTTGTACAAGAAGTAATTGATAGAACTGGCAACAATCCATATGAAGTTAGTATGGATATATATTCAACTATGGTAAAGAGTAAACAAGATGTAATAAATAATTTCTATAAAAAACATAAATTTAAAGATAAAAAAGTTCAAGTAGGAATTGGTGTTATTGATAATAAAACAGGAGCAATTGTAGCAGTAGGAGCTGGTCGTAATAAAAAAACAGAAATGTCATTAAACTATGCTACTCAAATAAAACGTCATCCAGGTTCTACTGCTAAACCATTATTTGATTATGGTCCAGGTATTGAATACAAAAATTGGTCAACATATACTCCTTTTATGGATCAGCCTGTAAGATATTCAGATGGTGGTATAATGCAAAACTATGATTATAGATATAGAGGATTTTTAACACTAAAAGAATGTTTAGTTGACTCAAGAAACACTTGTGCTCTTCAAGCATTTCAAGCAGTAAGTAATGATAAAATTAATAAATTTGTAACATCTCTTGGAATAAAACCAGAATACTTAGGAAAAACAAAATACATTCATGAAGCACATGCAATAGGTGCATTTACTGGTGTATCTCCAGTACAATTAGCTGCTGCATATTCTGCTTTTGGAAATGGTGGTTATTATACTGAACCACATTCTGTTAAAAAAATTGTTTATAAAACATCAACAGGAGATATTGTTGAAAAATTCAATTTTAAAAAGAAAAGAGTTATGAAAGCAACAACTGCTTATATGATCGCATATATATTACAAGGAGTTACACCATCACAAGTATATGTAAGAGGAACAGAAATTGCTACTAAGACAGGTACAAGTTCATATGATGAAACAAGATTAAGACGTCTTGGATTAAATCGTGAAGTAATACAAGATTCATGGACAGCAACATTTACTAAAGATTATAGCGTTGCTATATGGTATGGATATGATAAATTAACAAGATCAACATATAATACTACTAATGAAGCAAGAGAAGAAAGAAAAAAAATACAAGCAGAAATTAATAATAAAATACATAAAAAATATTCAACTTTTACTCGTCCAAGTGGTCTTGTTTATTCACAAGTAGTCTTTGGAACAAATCCACCAAAACTACCATCTGCTTCAACTCCAAGAAGTAAAATACAAACACATTTATTCATAAAAGGAACGCAACCTACAACTAGAGTTGCAGATGCTCCAAAGAAAGAAGAAACTGAAAACAAAAAAGAAGACAATAAACAATAATTAGATTTAACATAATAACTAATGAAAAAAATAATTCTTATTATTTTTACTACACTATTTATATATTCAATAGTAAATGTTTTAATATGGATTAAAGATTCACATCACACAAAAGAAATAATAAGTGAAATAAATAAAGAAATAGTTCCATCAAAAGAAGAAAGAATGATTAGTATTGACTATTTCAAAAATATGAATAATGATACTGTGGGATTTTTAAGAGTAAATAATACCAATATAAATTATCCATTTTTAAAAACATATGATAATTCATTTTATTTAAATCATTCTATAGATAAAACATATTCTAATAGCGGATGGCTATTTATGGATTACAAAAACAATACTGATTTTAATGATCAAAATACAGTCATTTATGCACATGCTAGAAAAGATGGAACTATGTTTGGAACACTTAAAAATGTAATAAAAAAATACTGGTATAAAAATAAAGATAATCACATAATTACAATATTTTTAAAGAATAAAAAAATTAATTATCAAGTTTTTAGTACTTATACAATTAAAACAGAAGATTACTACATTACAACATCTTTTACCAGTAAAACTGATTTTAAAGTATTTTTAAATACTATCGAAAATAGAAGTATATATAATTATAATGTTAAACTTGATACAAATGATAAAATACTCACCTTATCTTCATGCTATACATATAATAGAAAAATAGTATTACATGCTAAAAGATTAAATGAATAAAAAAGAAACTTCATTATGAAGTTTCTTTAATATTATCTTCTAATTGGAATTTCTGAGTCTTTATACTCTCCTTCAGCAGCTACAATTTGAGATTTAATTTCTCCTTCTTTTTTCTTTTCATACTCTCCAATACGTTCTTCATAGAATTGTGATAAAGCTTCTATTTTCTTAACTCCGCCTCTATATCCTTTAACAGCTTCATCAAAAGATAATCCTTCCACATCACTTAAAACTTTTAACATATATACTATTAATCTAAACTTATTACTATTACTTCTCATTACAACACTTTCAAATAATGGTAATTCACTTTCAGGAATTTTATCCACTCTATCACCAAGTGATTGATATATTTCTGCAGCCGCTTTCATTTCTGTATCATAATAAGATTCTTGATCTTTTAATTCTTCAAGCTTAGATTCTACATTCTTAATTTCTTGGTCAATTATCGTTTCGGTTTCACTAACGCTTGTAAATAATATCTTATCTAGAGTTTCTTCTGCTCCTGGAAATTGTTTACTTAGTTCACTAACTAATCTTTTATTAACAGCATTTTTTACTGTTGTATTACTTATTCCAGCTAATGCTTCTTTATCTGCAATTTCTTCTTCCAAATCCATTAATTCTTTACCATGAAATAATTTAGAAATAAATCCACGAGAGTACTTTGCCTTTTCATCCTTTAAACGTTTTATTTTATTTTTATATTTATTTTCTTCAGCAATGTGCTCATATATCCCATCTTCATATACAATATCTTTAAATTCCGCTACTCTTCCATTAAAATCAAAGTTACGCATTCTTTTTAAGCTATCCAATTTGATTAATAGAGTTTCTCTTGTTTCAAGATTTGACTGTGCATAACCTGCTCTTGCTATAGCAGAAAAATATTCACGTAATCTTTGGCAAAATTCTTTATCAGATAAAATAGAAAACATCTTATTTATAATATCTCTATTAATTACTATCTCATTATCAGAATATCTCCTAGCAAGTTTACCATTTCCATCTACTAATAATCCATCTTTTAAATATTTTGGATAATAATTATAGCCCTCTGTAAGTCTATCCAAGCAATAGTATAAAATATCTTTTCTAGATTCTTTATCTCCACCACAAATTGATTTTAATACTCCATCATAAAAATCTTTTTGAACATTTTTCTTAATATCTTCTAATGTTCTAATTGCTTTATCTAATGCATCTATTCTTACATCAGAATAATTAGTAACTTCAGGTATTGACCTAGCAATTTCTTCTTTTTTCTTTTTATACTCATCTATTTTTTTATCTATAATTCCCTGGATTCTTGATTTTACTGAACTATTAGAAATAATATTTTCAGCAAGTTTAATTCTGATGATTCCATCAATTACTTCTAAAACATCTCTTAATTTTTCAACACTTTCCCTATCAATATTTGATGAATAAGAAATAAGGTTTTTAATCTTTTCAATATTTTGTTCTAATTCTGTTAATTCAGTATTTTCCATACTATTTTTCACCTTCTTTCTCTAAAAGTGAATCGCAATACGCTATTAAACTCTCAGTTTTTTCAAGTAAATCTAAACATCTAGAAAATTCATTCATTTCTTTTTCCACTTGCTCACGATTTTTTTCTAGTTGCTTAATTTTAGAACTACCTTCATTTTTATCCATGATTACATACCATCCTTTATAATAATTATACATGCTTATTTTAAAAGTAGCAATTAATTATAAAATATTTTACACAAAAAAAGGCTATTTATTAATAGCCTATTCAAATAATTTTAGAAATAAATCGGGTATTTCTAAACTAATATCTATTCTTTGAGTAGTTATTGGATGAACAAACATTATTCTGCTTGCTTCAAGTAGCATATTTCTAAATCCATCTTTAATACCATATTTTTTATCTCCAAGTATTGGAGTATTATTATCTTTCATATGCACTCTTATTTGATTTTTACGTCCTGTTTCAATATCAATTTTAAGAAGTGTATACTGTTTATTCTCTTTTATTTTTAAATAATGAGTCTTAGCATATTTACCGTTTTTATCATTACTACTATATGTATATAATGTTTTAGTTTCTTTAAGATAAGATTCAATAGTATCCTCATTATTAGTATGTCCATGTACAACAGCATAATATTCTCTTAAAACATTATCCCAATTCATTTGCAAATTCTCTTTTACTTTTTCATTCTTAGCAAATACTACAAGCCCACTTGTTTGAGCATCTAATCTATGAACAACAAATACTCTTTGATTCTTTTTATGTAAATAATTATATACTTGACTATATAAATTATCCTTGTAATTATCACTTTTAATTGTTGGAATACCACATTTTTTATAAACAATTATTAAATATTTATCTTCAAATAAAATTTTTAATTTTTCATTCTTTTTCATATTAATGTATAAAGTGTCCTATCAATATAAAGATAACACCAACTAAAAGTCCCAATTTTAGTTCTTTTTCTTTAAAGTGCTCTTTAACTTCACATAATAATTCAAATAAAGAAATATATATTAACATACCAAATGTAATAGAAATAAGTATTCCACTAATCATTTCATTTATATGAATATTAAATACATTTAATAATAAAATACCAACTACACTAGATAATGCTAAAAATGAAATCATTAATACTTTTTCTTTTTTATTATGTATTAAAGAAGACACTTGTATTCCAAGTGGAATATTATGAAATGAAACACCAAGTACCATTAGAGTTCCTAGTTTTAAATCACTTAAAGCAGTTGTATAAACAGCAGTTCCTTCTATTATATTATGTAAGAATAATGCAATAGCTGATACAAGACCAATATGCTCCATATGACTTTCTAAATGATGTTTACCATGTCCTTCATGATTATGTTCTGGTACAAATAAATCTAATATTTTTAATAGTCCTACTCCACCAATCATACATAGTATCATAATTAATTTATTATCTAAAGATTCAATACATTCGGGCAATAAATCAAAGAAAGATAATCCAATTATTATTGAAAAAGAAAAACCTACTGCAAAAGTAACTAATTTTTTTTCATCTTTAACAAATAATGTAATTAAATATCCAATAAAAAATGCAATACCAGATACCAAAGTAATTAATATGGCACTTATATTCATAATATCACCTCAAAAAGCAATAAAGATTATAACATCTATTTCATTATTTTTCAATCGTGATATAATATTAATATGAATAATATAGAAGAATTACAAAAAATTATTAATGAATCAAAATCCATAGTATTCTTTGGAGGGGCTGGAGTTAGTACTGCAAGTGGTATACCAGATTTTAGAAGTGAAGATGGTCTTTATAATCAAAAATGTAAATATCCTCCTGAAATAGTATTAAGTAATAGTTTTTTCTTTACTAAAACAGATGATTTTTATGATTTTTATAAAGCAAAATTTAATTTGTTAAAAGCAAGACCAAATGTTGTTCACAAATATTTAGCTAAACTTGAAAAATGTGGTAAATTAAAAGCAATAATCACTCAAAATGTTGATGGTCTTCATACTAAAGCTGGAAATAAAAATGTATATGAAATTCATGGCACAATTTATAAAAATCATTGCTTAAAGTGTAAAAAAGAATATGATGCTAAATATGTATTTAATTCAAAAGGTATTCCTACTTGTGAATGTGGTGGCATTATAAAACCTGATGTTGTATTATATGGAGAAAGTTTAAATGATAGTGATGTTGCTAATTCAATAGATGCAATAAAAAATTGTGATACACTTATTATTGCTGGAACAAGTCTAAATGTATATCCAGCTACAGGATTTATAAAATACTTTAAAGGAAAAAATTTAGTAATGATTAATAAACAACCAACGCAATATGATAATAAAGCATCCTTAATAATAAAAGAAGATATGAAAGAAATATTTAATAGTTTGACAATTTAAAAGCTGTAAAAATTACAGCTTTTTTAATCAATTAAATTACTTAGTACACCATATGATAATATCATCATAATTATACTTGCAATTAATATTCCAACCATTGTACACATAAATGACTTTTTTCTATCTAATCCTAGTAAAGATGCAATTAAACATCCAGTCCAAGCACCAGTACCAGGAAGTGGAATACCTACAAATAATATAAGTCCAATATAACCATACTTTTCTATTTGGCCTTTATGATTATCGGCTTTTTTTCTTATCCAAGAAGCTAATTTATAGAAAAACTTAATATTACTTTTTTCCATCCAATCAAGTATTTTAGTAATGAATAATAATATAAATGGTACAGGAATTACATTACCTATAATAGAAACAACATATCCAACTATTGGATTTACTTTTAAAAGTGCTGCTGCTATTAAGCCACCACGAAGTTCAAGTATTGGCATCATAGAAATAATAAATACAACTATTTCACGTCCAAATGTACTTCCAGTAATTCCACTAAATAAATTTATAATATAATTAATAATTCCTTCCATAAAAACCTCTAATATATTTTATCATTTATTTAAATATATTCAATCGTTTTTACTATATTCTAATCTTATAAATTATTATCAACTTGATTATTAGAATTTTCTTCTTCTATATTTTGAATAGGTTCAACTGGGGCTTCAGGCATTGCTGGAGCTACAGATTGTACTTCTTCAGCTGTTGCAGGGGTACTTGATACTTCTGGTGTTATAGATTCTTCAGTATATATAGGAGTTTCCTCTTTCTTTCCTTTTTTAGAAAGAACAACTACTAATACTATTATAACAAGAACTCCTACTCCAATTGCTACAGGTATAACTGGGAATGAACTATTATTAACTGTAAAAGAGAATTCAATATTCTTTCCTTCTTCCATTTTTGTTAAATCCCAAGTTAATTTATTTCCATCTGTAGTAGTTGCATTACTTGAAAGAACTTTTGGAACTTCAACTGTAAATTTAAGATCCATTGTTTTCATCATTTGTTTAACCATCTCTTGCATTTGATTATCTTGTTCACCTTCAGCATCCTCTGTAGAAGCATCTGAATCACTTATACTAAACTTAAAGTTAGCATAATAAACTGTTTTTCCACCTTCTTCTTTCTTTTGAAATAAAACGTTTGCTAGTTTTCCTTCTTGACCAAACTCATTTAAATTAACAACTGTTTCATTTGATGAACTTAAATCATCAATATTAGCAAAAGATTTTGTTAATTTATATCCTTCATACGTATCATCTTTGTATTCTTCAACCTTCCAACCCTCGCTTTTTAATTTTTCAATGGCATCATCATTCTCTTCAGTAGTTTCAGTTCCTTGTCCTTTTAAACTACTAGAAACAGCACTAATAAATGACATATCCATCTTTTTATTATTTGAAATCTTTATATCAACATTGTATTTTACACAACCACTCATAAATAAAACAACAAATAATAATAAAACTATTTTAGATAACTTTTTCATATACTTCTTCCTTTCTATCATCTATTTATATTTTATCACTAAATAATTAATATGCCAACAACTATTGAAATAAACACTTTTTTATTATAGTCAAAGCTCTTTAAAGCCCATAGTTCCTTAACTTTTTGGCGTTTTTGTGGTATAATATACCCGCCTTAAAAAGAAGACAAAGGGGGAATAAAAATGATAGATAAAATATTAGATAAGCTTACTTTTACTTCTGATGAAGATTTCTTTGAAAGTAAAAAATTTGCATTTACTAGTGCATTAGTATTATCAGCTTGGTTACATTCAATGGTGCCTTATTTCGTATCAACTCATCTTATTCACAAAGAAGAAAAACAAACAACAAGTAAAAGTAGCACAAATGTATTTAATGTATATGATTCACTTTACTTTACTCAAGAACCATATTCACATGTTGTAGTTAATACATATATGTTTTCTAGTGAAAATAATTTAGCTGATATAGATATTCCTGATGGATATGAAATTCAATCATATGATATTCAAAAAGTAGAAAATAAAAATATAGTAAAATATCTATATACTGTTACTTTTATCAATACTGAGCAAGTACGTATTAGTGGATATTATGATTCAAAAGTTGGTTCTGTTGTTTTTAATAAGTTTGGAAGGATAGAAGAAAAAACAAAAAAACTATCTAAATAAAAATAGATGTGTTAAGAGCACATCTATTTTTTTATTCCACCTTTAACTCCCTTAGAACCACTAAATCCTTCTAAAATATTAGATTCAAATGAAGTGGTTTTCTTTTCTTTGTTTTTAAATTCTTTAATAGCTATACTAATTATTTCATTTAATTCTTCTTTATAAGATATGCCTTCTTCTTTCCATAAGTAGAAAGCAAGACTTCCAGGAATAGTATTTGGTTCATTAACATAATATTTATTTGTTTTAGAATCAATTAAATAATCTATTCTTACTACTCCACTAAAATTAAATAATCTAAATACATCTTTAGAAGTTTCTTGAATACTTTTTGTTAATTCATCACTAATTCTAGCTGGTACTATTCTACTAGTTGAAGCCATTCCTTTACTTGAAGAACCTTTAGTTTTACCATTTGATAAATATTTATCAGTAAAACTTAATATTTCATCTTCACCCATTACTTCTTCAAGTGGACTAACTTTTTGATGTTCATAATTACCAATTACACTAGAATTTACTTCTATTAAATTTTCTACTGCTTTTTCAACCACAATTTTATTATCATAGTTTATAGCATCTTCAAGTGCTTCTTCTATTTCATCTTTATTTTTAACAAAACTAATACCTACACTACTACCAAGATTAGCAGGCTTTACTACTACTGGATATCCTAACTTTTCGATGTTCTTTAAAATTCTTTCTTTATCTTCAAGATATTCATTATCAAAAAACCATGTATAATCAACTATATTAATACCATTATCTCTAAGTACTTGTTTCATAACAACTTTATCTTGTCCAATTGAAGAAGCAAGTACATGACTTCCTACATAAGGAATACCTACTGTTTCAAAGAAACCAGCTAAAGATCCATCTTCTACTCCACTACCATGAACAACTGGTAAAATCATATCAAGTTCACATATATCTCTTCTAAAAATACCAGTAGTATTTACTAAATAAAAGTGATCATTTCTATTAATTAATGTTACTTTTTTAGTATATCTTTTCAAACTTTCAAAATCCCTAAATGTATCAATATCAGTTAAGGCATTCCCAGTATACCATGTTTTTTCTTTAGACATATAAATAGGTATAACTTCATACTTTTCTTCATCTAAATTTTTTATTGCTTGCAAAGCAGAAATAATACTTACTTCATGCTCAACACTTTCTCCTCCAAATATAACACCCAATTTAATTTTCATAATAATCCTCCTATTCATTAAATATATCAGGTAAATCATTTTCTAAAAGAACATAAGTATTTCCATTTGCTAATTTTCTCATTAATGGAAAAGCTTCTTTAACATCATTTAGAATATGTATCTTCTTTTCATCATATTTTTCTTTCTTAAGTCCATCTAATATAGGTTTAGTTTGCTCTTCTCCAATTAGTATTACCTCATCACAAACATGTGCCATATGGCGTCCGAATTCCATATTATATTCATATTGCTTTTGTCCAAGTTCAATCATACCTGGAGTACATACTATTTTTTTACCATCCATTAATCCAAGTACATCAAGAGCCATAGATGATCCATCAACATTTGAATTATAAGCATCATCAATAATATTTATATCTCCATATTTTTTAAGTTCAAGTCTATGCTCAACAGTTTTAATTCTCTTAACACCAATTTTAATTTCTTCAAGAGTCAAACCCATATTATATGCAAGAGCAACTGCCTGTAAAATATTATAAACATTCTTATCACCTAATAATTTTGTTTCAAGAACAACACTTTTATTATCTTTAAAATGACAATCAAATCTTGTTCCTTTATTTGATAGTTTAATGTTATCAGCATAAACATCTGCTTTTTTATTTTTTAAAGAAACCCAAACCACTTTGCATTTACTTTTAATATCATAATTTGTTTGATATTCATCATCCATATTTAAAACAGCTATACCATCTTCTGGTAAACTATCAACAAGTTCAAATTTACCTTTTTGAATATTCTCACGACTTCCAAAACTTTCTAAATGTGCTGTTCCAATTGTTGTAATAATTCCATATTGTGGTTTTATAAAATCACACTTAGGTTTTATTTCTCCTCTTTTAAAAGCTCCCATTTCAGCAATAAATACATCAGTAAATTTATCAAGTTTATTATTAATTGATATCATTAAACCATTCATAGTATTAAAGCTTTTTTCTGTAGCAAAAGAATTATATTTTACATTTAAAATATCATTAAGTGCATTCTTAGTACTTGTTTTACCATAACTACCAGTAATAGCTACTTTCTTTAGATTATTCATTGTTTTTAATTTATTACTTGCTTTTCTTTTATAATAATTAAATACAATTTTTTCAATAGGAATATTAATGATATTAGCAATCAAGATAATAAACCAATTTAAATATACAAGTAGACTTATATAAAAGTAATAATAACCAAGAGATGACTCCTTAAAATTAACTACTGATATAAAGTATATACATAAAAAGTAAATAATTAATGTAGTAATATATAATCTTTTTACTCTAGGTGTTATTACTAGTGGCTTTTTAGATTGTTCTTTATTTCTTTTATAATTTTCAATTATATAGCATATTATAAAATATAATTCAAATATTATTAAAGCTGGATATTCTTTTAAAAATATAAACATAAATAATAATAAATCAACATTAACAAATACTTTTAGTGGATTTGATATTATCCATTTAATATATCTGTTTCCATCATTATACCAATTTTGTTGTAACATATGCGTTGCTCTTTTACTTTTATATATTAAGTAAAATATACATGGTATTAATGATAATATGAAATATAATTTCACTTCTCATCACTTCCTATAAAACTTTTTAATACATTTATTGTTTGATTTAATCTTTCTAAATATGCATAATGAGTGTTTCCTTCATATGTAACAATTCCAGCATTATTAATTAACTTTTCAAGCTCAATTGCATCCTCATAAGCAACAGCTTCATCTTTAGTTCCCCATATTAATAACGTTGGACATTTAATCTTTTTAGCATCATCACTAACATCAAGATTTACATGATTTACAAGAACTTTTCTCATCATACTAGATGCATTTTTATAATCAGTAGAACCAAAATACTTTTTAGCCTTTTCAGCTAAACCTTTTAAACCAGGTACTTTTTTCATACCTTTTAATACTTTAGTTTTTAGTGAATCTTTAACTATTTTCTTTTTATATGGGCTCGCAAGTAATACTAATTTATTACAATTATATTTTGAAGCAAATACCAAAGATATTTTTCCACCAAAAGAATGTCCAATTAATATTGGATTCTTCATTTTTAATGACTTTGATAGTTCATAAACCATATCTGCATAATCATAAATACTCCAAACATCTCTTGGTTCTTCACTATCACCAAAACCAGGTAAATCTATAATCAAAACATTATATTTTTTAATAAATGGTTTAGCAATTGGCATCATCATAGCAATATTTTGACCCCATCCATGCAAATAAATAATACTTGTTTTAGATGAGTTATCAAAATAACTGTAATTAATATTTGTGTCTTTATAAACAAATTTCATTAATATCCACCTAACTAATTATATCATAATAAAAGAGCGTTTAGAATTATAAACACACTTTTAAATCATATTTTATATATATTTTTTTAATTCATTTTCAAATTCTTCTTTAATTTCATTAAGTCTACTATCTGTAGTTGCTTCAAAACGAGATGTAATATTAGGCCCTGTATTACTAGCACGTACTAAAGCAAAGCCATCATCAAATTTTGCTTTAACTCCATCAATAGTAATAAAATTATAATGTTTGCTTTCGCAATATTCTTTCATCTTATTAACTATTTCAAATTTAGTATCATCTGTAACCTTATATTTTATTTCTGGAGTACTATAATATTTAACAATATTATTTACAAAGAAACTAAGTGGTTTGTCAGTATGACTTAACATTTCAATTAATCTCATTCCAACATAAATACCATCATCATAACCAGGGAATTTATCTCTAAAATAAACATGTCCTGATAATTCTCCACTTAAAGGATAATCACCTTTAGCACTAGCCGCTCTAGTATAAGAGTTTCCTGTTCTATATTCTATTGGTTTAACACCTAGTTTTACTAATTCATCTTCTAATGCTTTAGAACATTTAACATCAAATAAACATTCTTTCTTATCCACTTTATCGTATAAATATTTCCACATTATTATTAAAAATTTATCAATTGGAATAAATGTCCCTTTTTCATCAATAAATCCTACTCTATCAGCATCCCCATCATATCCAACACCAAGATCAGCATTTAGTTCTTTTACTTTAGCTTTAAGTCCATCTAAATTTTCTTCAACACATGGGTCTGGATGATGAAATGGAAAGTTACCATCAGAAGTATCATATATACCAACACTTTCAACATTAGGTAAATGAGAGAATATTTTACCAGCAATTATACTAGCAGTACCATTTCCACAATCATATACTACTTTAATTTTTCTATTTCCAAAATTCAATTTATCAACAATTAAATGGATGTATGCATCAGTAATATCTACTACTTCACTACTACCTTGTCCATCTGCAAATTTTCCACTTTCAATAATATTATAAATTTCTTTAACACTATCTCCATATGCATTATGAATTCCATTATATGAAAACTTAAATCCATTATATTCTTTAGGATTATGAGAAGCAGTTATCATCATACTAGAATTATCTCCTAAATAATTCGCAGCAAAATAACACATAGGTGTTGTTGCAAGCATTAATCTTTTAACATGAATTCCACATTCTGTTATTCCTCTTACCATACCACGTTCAAGAGTAACACTAGATAATCTATTATCATATGCAACTACAGTTGATGGTATATTTAAACTTACAAGTTTAGTACCAAAAGCACGACCAATTAAATATGCAACTTCTTCACTTAAATCAACTCCATATACTCCACGAATATCATATTCACGAAATATTTCCTTATTTACTTTTGTCATAAATTAAATCCCTCCATATCTACTTCTTCTTTTATTACAGATATTATCTTTTCCCTACTTTTATATTCACTAAATGAAAATAATCCATTTATCAAATTAATATAGTTATTATCTTCCACACTTAATAAACTAGAAAGACTATTTAAAAATTCACTTTCATCTTCTTTCTTAAGTTCTAACAATTTAATAAATTCACAAACACAATCTATAAAAGCATCTGACACACTATCAGATATCTCTATAGTTATTTTACCATTATTATAAAACGATTGAATCTTACTATGATATTTATCTAATAAAGAAACAATATTTCTAATAAATACTTCATCTTGTTTAAAAGAAGAATAAAAATCAATAGCATTTCCATTAAAGAATTCTTTAAATATATCCATTCCATATATTTTAGAAATATATGATGCAAAAAATGATTCAACAGCATACTTACTTTTATAACTATCAGAAGTTAATAAAGTAAAATAATCAACTATTCCTTCATTTAAACTAGTTCCAAATTTACCATGAGTACTTTTAATTTCACATCCAAGTAGATTATCTTTTTTTTCAAAATCATTACTTGCAATATGAAATAACTCATGAATCAAATCATCATTATTTGAAGGCATATTAAGTGTATTCGTCTTATAATAATAAAAACCAGCTATATATGGATTTGATCCATTTATACTTGATTTATCATAATCTTCATTAATAATAAGATTTACTAAATTATCATCAAAACATCTTGTAGGGAGATTATACTTTGCTAAAGTACTTCTAACTTTAGAAAACTCTTTTTTTTCATCTATAGAGTGAGTTTTTTTATTTATTCTATAGAATTTATTGATATTTTGCATTTTATCAAATAAGTCCATATAATCACCCAATTTTATTTTAAATTAAATTATTAAACTAATAAAGAATTTAATAAATATTTTACATTTTTTGACAATTTGGTATAATTAATTTAGGTGATAAACATGATTGAATTTAAACAAATTAAATGGAATAGTACTGTTAATTTAATTGTTCTTTTTATAATTGGTTTATTACTATTAATATTTCCAATTGAATCATTAAATATTGCATGCTATTTAATCGCAAGTATGCTAATGCTAGCAGGTGCTGCTTATATATATAGAGTAGTTAAAAAAAGAGCGCTTGAAACAAATGAAGATTTAATATCAATTGTTATTAGTATTGCTGCTATTGCTATAAGCATTACTATATTTGTAGATCCTACTTGGGTTATTAGAGCAATTAATAGTATAATTGGATTATTTTTAATAATTAATTCGTCATTAAATATAGTTAGTTTATTAAAATTTAGAAAAGATAGAACAACATCATGGTGGATATTCCTTGTATTAACCTCTATTGTTTTAATTCTTGGAATATTTATTATAATTAATCCTGAATTCTTAGCAAAAATAGTTGTTAGATTAGAAGGAGCTACATTAGTTATTGATACACTACTTACAATGATACTATCATATAAAGTAAATAAGTTATTAGAATATAAAGACGAAAAAAAAGTAATAAAAGAAATTAAAGTAGATTAAAAAAGAGACTATAAATAGTCTCTTTTATCTTTCTTGAACTATAATCTTTTCTTTTGCTATAGCATCAGCATAAACATGAAATAATTCTTGATATGGTATATTTTTAGCTTCGATTCCTTTGTTTGTTAAACTATCAAATACAACTTTCATAAATGAAGTCCTATCGAACATTCTCAATTTATCTCTATAATTTATACTTTGATCACCATTTTTAAATCTACTAAAATAACGACCTGATCCAGTTCTCATATATTCATTAAGTGCCATTGATACCTGACTAGCGCCATAGTTTTCTAAAGTAACTCCACATATATCATCTAAAATAAATGGTAATTCATTTCTAAATAATTCCATACAAAATGCATTTATTTTATCTTCAACAGTTAAAAATTTCATATCATTTTTAGCTTTATTAACTATATTTATTATATCCATTATATCTTCTGGTGTTAAATATTTTTTTAAGTTTTCTCTATATCTATTATTAGGCCCACCATTAGTAACAAAACCATAATTATTGAATTTAATTATTTGTATTAATGCCGTTCTTACTTGATTAATGCCATATTTACTAAAAGTTGCTCTTAATGCATTTATTAATAATGACCTTTTTTGTTCATTATTTAATCTTGAAATATTATTAGCATTTAGATTTTTATTCTTACCAGTATAAGCAATTTCAAAAGTATTCATTAGACTATCATCAAAGTCTATTTGGTCTGGAACATATGTTATATTATTTTTTTGACATTCTTGTAAAAATGTTCTAAATTCTTCTGCACTAACACTCTCTTGTCCTCTTCTTCTTGCTACATTTAAATATTCTTTTATAAAATCTGAAATATCAGAATTATAACTATTACCATGTTCTTGCATATAACCAATACCATTAATTGTTGGAATAAATGGATTTGGTTTATTAAGTCCTGCTTTTAAGAATGGAGTTTTATTTATGAAATCAATAATCTTCTTAGCAGATTCAAAATCATCATAATTTAATCTTATAATTACATTATCAACTCTTAATTTCTTAGATATTTTTGATAAATGTGAAATATTATTTCTTTCAAGAAAATCAAATAATAGATTAGCTCCATCATATAAATGTTTTGAATCAAGGGCTACATATAGTTTTATAAATCTTTCAGTGCTATGGCTAATATTATTTGTAAATTGGAAAAAATATGTCCATCTTGGATCTACATAAGCATGAATATGTTTTTTACTTGCAAATCTATTTTCCCAATATTTAAAAAAGCCTTCATTATCTATACCATCAAATACTTCTCTTCCAAATTTATCTTTTACTCTATCATCATTTTTTAGATTATAAAACTTTAATACAGCATAAACATCATTTCGTGTTATAGGCCTAGTATTAGTTATTTTATACATGAAATTAAGTATTTCATCCATTTCAAGTTTTCTATCACCATCAAAATTATTCATGATCTTCACCAAAAACATCTAATGTTGTTTTATCGTTTAATTCTTCATCAGTTATTATTTTAATTTCTTGTGTTTTAGATAATTCCTGATTGCCATCTTTAAATGCAATACCTGTTTCATCTTCGCTATAATAATTATTAATTAGAATTTTTTTACCATCGATTTCAAATTCTTCTAAACTCATATTATATCACCTATTCAAATTATACCATAAATTAATAAAAAATCATATATTATACTGGGAGGAAAATATGCTAATAAAATATAGTGATAAAGAATTGGATTTATGTGCAAGACTTATGAGAGCAGAAGCTCTTGGAGAAGGAGAACTTGCTATGTTAATGGTAGGAAATGTTATTGTTAATAGAGCAATTGCTAATTGTTTAGATTTTAAGAATATAAGAAGTATTAGAGATGTAATATATCAAAATCCTGGTGGTTTTGTGGGTACAAATAGTAGTTTATTTAATAGTGGAAAATCAACAACAAAAGAACGTGAACTTGCAAAAAGAGTATTAAAAGGTGAAACATACTATCCAGCTACAAATGCATTATGGTTTTATGCTCCTAAAAAAGGTGAAGAATGCAAAGGTCTTTGGTTTAAACAAATAAATACGGGAAGATATAAATCTCATTGCTTTTATGCACCAAATAAAGGAGTTTGCCAAGAGTTATATTAAATGATATAATTTTTTTGAGGTTTTCATTATGGAATTTATAAAAGATGCAATTTCATATATAGCTGGTACTTACCCTGTATGGAAAAAAATATATGATATTATTGGAATAATATTAAGTGTATTAGTTTTTCATAAAGTTTTTTATTTTATTATTGGAATGTTTTTTACAAGAAAATTTAAAAAAGCTAAGAAAAATCATAAATATGGTATATGTATAGCAGCAAGAAATGAAGAAGAAGTAATTGGTAATTTAATAGATAGTATTCATAAGCAAGATTATCCTAAAGATTTATATACGATATTCGTAGTAGCAGATAATTGTACAGATCAAACTGCAAACATCGCAAGAAATAAAGGTGCTATTGTTTATGAAAGATTTGATGAAGAGCATAAAACAAAAGGTTTTGCACTTCAATACTTATTTAAACAAATAGAAAAAGATTATAATACTGACTCCTTTGAAGCTTTCTTTATATTTGATGCCGATAATTTATTAAAAAAAGATTACATAGCAAAAATGAATGATGCATTTGATGAAGGATGTAAAATAATAACATCATATAGAAATACTAAAAATTTTGATGAAAACTGGATATCATCAAATTATGCACTTCATTGGATTAGATCAATTAGAACAAATCATAGAGCAAGAAGTGTCTTAAGACTTGCAACTAATATTCAAGGAACAGGTTTTTTATTTTCAAATGAAATAGTAAAAGATGGCTGGAAATATACTTCTCTTACAGAAGATAGAGCACTTACTGCTGATGCAGTTGCTCAAGGTTACCAAATAACTTATCAAGATGAAGCAGAATTCTACGATGAACAACCAACAAGTTTAAAAATAGCGCTTCGTCAAAGATTAAGATGGTCAAAAGGACACTTACAAGCATTTGTAGAATCTGGTCCATATCTATTTATAAATATATTTTTTGGCAAATTATTTATTAAAACAAATTGGAATAAAGATAAAAAAGAAGAACAAAAAAGTATATTCTTAAAAATAGTTGAATCAATTAGACACCGTTTTGCATCATTTGATACACTATCACAACTAACACCTATTGCTTTTATTAATCTAATTAGATGGTTAATTGTTTCTGTAATAGTATATTCATGTGTTCAATATATAGAAGGAATAAATAATGTTACTTTATTTAATGGAAGTACATGGTTATATAAAACATTAAATAGTATATTTATGATTAATATAACAATTAAACCAGGTTTTAAAGCAATGATAATTGGTTTATTACTCACTATATGGTTTAGATTATTTTATAATTTTACTCTTTATTTTTCAAATATGTGGATGGGAGCATATGTATTATTTATAGAAAGAAAAAGAATTAAAAAAATACCACTAAAAAATATAATAATAGATATTCTTATGTGGCCTTGGTTTGATATAATTGGAAGACTAACAACATATGTTGCTTTCTTTAAAAAAGTAACATGGAAACCAATACCTCATAATAGTAAAATAACAATAGATGATTTAAAGTAGATTTTATCTACTTTTTTATTTAATCTAAAATAGACATAATGACTAGAATATGCTATAATTTGTTCGATTGAAAGGGAAGTAATATGAAGACATTAGTAATAGTTCCTGCTTATAATGAAGAAGAAATTATTGTTGATACAATTGCTAATTTTAAAAAAAATACAAAAAATATAGACTATGTCGTAATTAATGATGGATCTATAGACAATACAAAAAATATTTGTATCAATAACAATATTAATTTCATAGATTTAAGTGTTAATGTTGGTATAGGTGGTGCTGTTCAAACTGGATATAAATACGCAAAGAAACATAACTATGATATTGCAATTCAATTTGATGGTGATAATCAACATGATTCAAAATATATTAATGACTTAATAAAAGAAATCGAAAATGGATATGATTTAGTAATTGGCTCAAGATACATTGATGATTTAAGTGAGTTTAAATCAACAGCATCAAGAAGAATGGGAATTAAGTTTTTATCTTCACTTATAAAACTAGTTACACACAAAAAAGTATATGATGTAACTAGTGGTTTTAGAGCTTGTAATAAAAAGTTAATAAATTATTTTGCTAATAACTATTCAATAGATTATCCAGAACCCGATTCAATAGCAAAAGTATTAAAAAAGAATTACAAAATAAAAGAGATTCCTGTTAAAATGAATGAAAGAATATCTGGAAAAAGTTCAATTAATTTTTTAAATTCTATATATTATATGATAAAAGTAAGTTTATGTATATTAAATGCAACATATAGTGCAAATAAAGAAGGAAGTGAAGAAGATGAATACTAGTTTAAAAATCTTTTTAATAATAGTATGTATATTATTTATAGTTTATATTTATTTAAAGGTATTAAATAAAAAATTAGATCATAAGAGTGCATTAACATTAATTCCTATGATTATTATATTAATGATACTTTGTATTTTTGATAAAATGCTAATACCTATAAAAAACTTTTTAGGATTTGAAGTTATTTCAAACATGATATTCTTTTTGGGATTTATTTTTACTTCAATGCTACTATTAAATTTAAGTATAAAATTAAATAAACAAAATGAAAAAATAATAAAACTTACTCAAGAATTAGCAATATTAAAAAAGGATTCTAAAGATGAAAAAAATAATAGATAAATATAGTACATTTTTAAAATATGTATTATCTGCAGGAATATGTATAGCAATTGATTTATCATTATTTACTCTTCTAAATTATCTATTTAAAGAAAAATTTGATGTTCTATCAATTGCGCTTTCAACTATTATAGCCAGAATAATATCATCTTGTTTAAACTATTATCTAAATAGAAATAAAGTATTTAATATTGATGAAAAGAAATTCGATACTCCTACATTTATAGAATATGTTTTCTTTGTAATCACACAAATGATTATTTCATCAGTTTCTGTTACCATTGTTTATCAATATACTTTTTATAATGAAACATTAATTAAATTTTCTGTTGATGTAGTATTATTTTTTATAAACTTTATAGTTCAAAAGTATTTTATATTTAATAACAATTTTAAAAAGAAAAAAAATACTATTTTATTGGTTTATTCATTATTATCTACCCTATCTATTTTAGTTAACCCAGTATTAACAGATAATATATTAAAAATAGATATTCAAAGTAAAATAATACCTTTATCTATTATCTTTGTATCACTTTATATTTTATACAAAAAGTATTATAACAATATTACTAGATATAAACCATTTAGAGTATTAAGTTTAATATTTACACTAATATTAATATTTGGATATAGCTTTAACACATGTGATTCTTCTATTTTAGTATATGGTGATATACAATATATCGCTTTATCAATTATTAAACTATTTGGATATTTCATATTCATAAACTTTATTTTAAATTTTGTTTATGATTATCTAGATAAATTATATTTAAAAGATTTAGAAATCAATAAGTTTAAAAAAATAAGAGATTATTTTAAACTACATCCTTTCAAAACATCATTTATTATTTTATTGATTATTTATTCAATATATTTTATAGCTTTTTATCCTGGAATATTTGGATATGATCCAAGTTATCAAATTCAAGAATATATGGGAATTCCTACATTCTATACACCTGCTGCTAATATTACAACAAATTCATTAATAACGAGATTTAACCCAGTAATGCATACTTTATTAATTGGTTTTCTATTTAATATTGGACACTCACTTGGTTATGACAATCTTGGTCTTGCACTTTATACTTTAATTCAAATGTTAGTATTTATATTAGCATTAAGTTATACAATAAAAGTAATGTTTGAAGAAAAAGTTAATATAAAATTAATATATGGGTGCTTATTAATATATGCATTAGTTCCATTATTTGCATTCTATTCACTAAGCGCATTCAAAGATACATATTATGCCATATTCTTTATATTATTTATAATTCAATTATACAAACTAATAAAATATAAAATGAATAAAAAAGATATATTCATTCTAATATTAGTATCTATTGGTGTATGCGCATTTAGACATAATGGATTTATAATGATATTAATTACTTTAATATTCTCTTTACTATTTTTAAAAGAAAATAGAAAACAATTATTACTAACTATAATATTTTTATCATTAATACATTTTACATATAATCAAGTGTTAAATTATTATAAAGTTCCTTCAACTAGTATAAGAGAAGTATTATCAGTACCACTTCAACAAACAGCATCTTTAATTACAAACAAAGAAGATATTATAGAAGATCAAGATAAAGAAATAATTAATAAAATAATAGATTATAGTATAGTTAAAGAAAAATATAATCCAGAACTAAGCGATCCTATTAAAAATACGTATAAAGAAAATGCAACAAAAGAAGATTTAAATAACTATTTTAAAGTATGGCTTAAATATCTAACAAAAGAACCCAAAATATACATAGAAGCAACAATAAATAATATATATGGTTACATCTATCCAGAAAATCAAAATTGGTATTTTTATTATAAAAAATACAACGTATTAAATGATTCTGGTTTTGATTATCACTATTTAAAACTTTTAAAACCAGTAAGAGTAGTTTTAAGCTCATATGGCTTTGCTTATCAATATATACCTATATTAAATCTAACTACTAGTATTGGGCTAACTACGTGGGCTTATTTATATATAATGCTAATATTATTTAGAAAGAAAAAAAATAAATACGTTTTATTACTAATACCAGCATTCTTAACAATAGCTATGTGTATGGTAGGACCAGTAAATTCATATTACAGATATGTAATTCCATATTCAATGAGTTTACCATTTATATTAAGTATTTTATACAATGAAATAAAAAATAAGATTACAAAATAATCTTATTTTTGTTTTTTAAAATAATCATATTTTAATGCTAAATCATTCTTTTTTGCTAAGTAACTAATATATTCATTCTTATCATCTAAACTAGATTGTTTAATACTCTTATTATTAGTTACTTCTCCACCCTCAACATATACATTACCATCATACCAACTATAATCACTAAAGAATACAATTCCTTGATATTTAGGATCAAGAGCATCTTTGCCTATATAATTATTAATATTATATTTAAATCCATATAAATTAAGTATTGTAGGAAGTATATTTAATTGAGAAGTAACTTTATTTACTTTCTTACTCTTTAAGTTAGTACTCCATATAAACCAAGGAGTATTGTTTATTAAATTATTTGATGTAGTTTTATATTTATCTAAAATAGTTTGATCATTTAAAGTATATAAATAATGATCAGTAAATACAACTATTACAGTATTATCAATCAAATCTTTTTCTTCTAGTTTTTGAAGAAGTAACTCCATCATATAATCTGTCTCAAGCGCTTGACGTCTAACACATTCTTCTTCACTCATTTCAACAAAAGGTGGTTGTTCTACTTCAATAGAATCAATTGTTAATTTATCACAATCTTTTCTTTTTTCTTTTTTACATTTTTTCTTTTCAGCACTAAGTAATCTTTCCTTTTCTTTCACTACTTGTTTTTCTATATCCTCTTCATATAGCATCTTACAAACACCTTTAGTATTTGTAAAAGGTAAATGTCCAGAATAAGCAATAATATAATCAACAAAATTGGTGTCACTTGGAAACATTAACTCATTAAATGTTTCATTTAATATAAGTTCCCTATCAAGTTCATAACTATTATCTTTATATTCATCTAATTCTTTTAAGCCATAATAATTATCATATCCCCAATTCTTATAATTAGATGTTCTATTATAATATTCACCATGATTCATATGAAATGCATTTACAGTATATCCTCTTTCCTTAAATAAATTAGCAAGTGAATATGGATAATAATTTCTATTGAATGAATATGCATTTTTTATATAAGACAGTGGTGTAATAAAACCAGTATTAACAGCAAATTCACTATTAAATGTGCTTCCTCCTCCATTATAATAAGAATAATGATTATCAAAATTAATTCCTTCATTCATCATTTTATATAATGTTGGAGTAGTATTTTCATCAATTAACCATTTATCAGTACCTTCAAGTTGAATAAGTATTAAATTCTTACCCTTTAATTTAGAAGTATAACTATTTTTAGTATTATTTTCTACTTGAAAAGCAGAATCTAAGAATTCAATATCTTCTTCATTTTCTTGTTCTCGAGTTTTTAAAAAAGTAACATAAAAATTTCTAAAAGAATATTCATATAATCCAGTTATTTTCATACTTTTATTATTATCATTAAATGAATTAAAAACATTTTTTGGGTTTCTCCAACTAGACCATGTTAAATCAGTATTAGCAAATCCATAAGTAAGTGGAATAACAATATTTAAAGCTATTACTAATAATATAGTTTTACTAAGTCTATTAAAATCATTTTTTTCAATTTTAGGAATTTTAATATATCCAAGTATTACAGATACAAATACAATAAATAATGAAACATATACAAGAGGATTACAATTCTTTAATGTATCAAATACATATGGCGCTCCTTCACTAGCAGATTCTAATAAATGAAAATCAAAGAATGTTTTAGTCATAGAATAATAAACATTGTTTAATAAAAACAAAAATATAGCAAATATACTAAATAATAAATATAGTATTTTACCCCAGTACTTTTTAAGTGAAATAGAAGTTTGAACAAACAAAAGACTCCAAGTTAAAGTAAACAAAATTGGAGAAATAATTAAATAACTTGAATATCTTATATTATGACCAAAAATATACGTAAACACATCCATAAGTAAAAAAGGTATAGCCATATAATATATATTAGGACTATATTTATCAAAATAGTCCTTTTTAAATTCACTAAGTACCCTTTTTATATTTGAAAGTGTTTCATTATTTTTCTTCTTTTCTTTTTTCTTTAGAGACTTCATAACTTCCACCATCGATATAATTATACTATAATTATAATTTTTTTCAAATAATTATTAGCTCTTGTCCTACTTTTAAAGTAGTATTTTTAAGATTATTTGCTTTTAGTAAAGAGTTAATAGTTGTATTATTATTCTTTGCTATCTTCCATAAACTATCACCCTTTTTAACTATATATAACTGTCCTGGTATTTTTAATACCTGTCCAATTTTAAGAGAATTATTATTAAGGTTGTTTAATTTTTTAATATTATCAACACTTGTATTATATAATCTTGCTATATCCCATAATGTGTCACCTTTTTTAACAGAATATGTAAAATAATCATTTTTTACACCCGAATTATTATTATTGAGTGTAATATTTTTAGGTTTAGTATATTTTATACCCTTATATTCACATATAGCCTTTACAACTGCTTCAGCATAAGCTTTATAGTTATTTTTAATTTGACTAACATCATCCTTAGGACTGTCAACAAAACCATATTCAACTATAATACTCTCATTATTTGGGGTATCCCTATGAATAAAATAATAATCTTTACTAGAATTATTAGGAAGTCTTAATTGATAATACTTCCTTGCATTTTGACCAGACGATTCTATATTATTAAGAATCTTTTTAGCAAGAGTATTTTTATCTCTTAATGCATATATTACTTCTGCACCATCACCCTTACCAGCATTTAAATGATTAGATACAACTATTGTATTTTTAGTTCTATCAAAATATTTTTTGATTTCTTTTATCCTTTCTTTTGGAGATAAAGTAATATCACTATCTCTAGTTAATCTAACAGGAATGCCTAATTCTTTAAATCTATCATACATATACTTACTAATTTTTAAAGCATAATCCTTTTCAACAATTCCATTACCTACTGCACCACTATCTTTTCCACCATGTCCAGGATCTATGATAACCCCCTTTAATGCCATAATATCACCTAAAGTATTATATGAAAAAAGCACATTTAATGTGCTTATTTACTTTTAATTGATTTAATACTACTAAATGGACTATATACAGGTTTACCATCTACTTTTTTATAACTTCTTACTTTGAAATAATATGTAAATCCACTATAAGTCTTCATAGTATATTTCATTAACTCTTCTGAAGTTGTAAATTCTTTTACTTTTTGATACCCTTCATTTTTACTCATAGACATATATAATTGATAGCCATCTGCACCTTCTACGCTTGTTATAGTAGCTGTTATTTTTCCACTACTTGTTTTTAAACTTAAACCTGGTTTTTTCGTTGTTAATTTTAATTTAGCTGTTGTCCATCCACTACATCTATTTTCACTATTACAAGCTTTTACTCTAAAATAATATATTTTTCCAAATTCAAGTAATTCCATTCTATATGTATTAGCTTCAGTTACATTAAATGAATTATCATAAGTTTTTCCATCTAAGCCTTCTTCTACTACATAATAGCTTGCTCCCTTTGAAGCAGTTATATTATAATCTATTGATTCAAGATCATATATACTTAATTTTAATCCTGGTTTATCTGGAGCAGTTTTTGTACTTAATACACTACTAAATGATCCATATACTTTTTTACCACTTACTGTTTTATATGCTCTTACTTTAAAATAATATGTTTTATTTGCTTTTAGTTTTTTAATATTATATTCAAGCGTAGTATTTTTAGTTATTGTAGCAGCTTTACTCCATTTTTTATTATCAGTACTACTATATATTTCATATCCAGTTACTGCTACTTTATCATATCCAAGTTTAACATTATTTGAACTAGCACTTACTACTTTTAAGTTCTCTACTTTATTTGGAACAACTTTTTTACCAACTGACTCTGAATTTTTAGACCATGTACTTCCATCATATGCTTTTACTTTATAATAATATTTTTGACCATATGTTAATTTTTTATCTAAATAACTTGTTTCAGTTGTATCACCTAATTTAGTCCATTTTTTATTATCTAAACTTCTATATACTCTATATTTTATTGCTGAAAATTGACTATCCCATGAAGCAGTTATTGTATTATTACTACTAGTTAATTTAACTGTTGGTTCATATAAATCCATTTTATCTTTTGCATGCCCCATTGGTACATGTATCATAATGCAATTCCAATAATCGCTGTATGATACATAAACATCATGGCGTTCTATACCATTAAGAATAAAAGTTAATCCTTCTAATTCATCAATTGGTACTTGAGAATCATAACTTAGTACTGTTACATTATCAGGAAATACTAAGCCCTCTTCTTCAAAACCTAAGCTATATAGAATAGCATATTCATTTTCACTTCCTAATAATTCATCTTCTGATTCCTGTTTATAAGAAAGATTAGAACCATTAATAGTATATAACACTGTATTAAGATTATCATATACGAATAATTCTTTAGTACTTGATTTAGCATTATTTCTTATCCAATCCATGAAATAAGATGTTGTAGCATCTTTAACAAATGGTACTCTTCTTTCATCATAAGAAACACTAATTGTCCTTACTACATGTTTTTCAACTACATACTCTGGTGAATAATAATAGCCTGCAGAATAATCTGGTTCCACAGTCATTGAATCACTTAATGTCCAATTTTGTCCATCAATTAATAATTCCGTATTATCATCAAGTTTATTTGTATCAGATCCTTCGTCAATTCTTAATTGATTACCATATCTATATGTTCCTTCTTCAAATGTAGATTTATTATAATTAACCCAATTACTACCATCCTTTTTATACCATGCTCCCATATGTGGTGTTACATATGCAGGAAGACCAACATTAGTTGTATAAGTATAATATGTCTTTACTTCTCCTCCATAAATAGGCGTTCCCATATTTGATGTAGCTTCCACGTGTAATACTGTATTTCTATCTTCTGGATTCATTTTTGTTTTAGCAACATTAATTGTTATTTCTTTATATGCACTTGTTGCATCAGTTACTCTTACTACTAAATTATCATTATTTCCTACTGCTGTAGGTGTACCACTAATTTTTCCATCAGCTGATACACTTACCCATCCTGGTCCAGAAATTTTTTGGAATGTATAAGGTTCTGTACCACCTATAACAGCATCTAAAACACTATACTGTTCAATTGCATGATTAACATAATTTGCACCAATATTAAGTTTACTATTATAAATAAAAGTTAATTCTAAACTATCATTTTTTTCAACTTCATATTCTGGTGAATAAAAGTATCCCATTGAATAAGATGATTCAATAGACATACCACCACTTAAAGTCCAACTATGTCCATCAATTAATAGTTCTGGATTTTCATCTAACTTATATTCATTACCTCCATCATCAATTCTTAATTGATTACCATATCTATATGTCCCTTCTCTAAACACACTTCCATTATAACTATTCCAAGAATCCCCATTCTTTTTATACCATCCTCCCATGTGTGGTGTTACATATGCAGGTTCACCAATAGATGTAGAATAAGTATAATATGTTTTTGCTTCTCCTCCATAAGTAGGTATTCCCATATTTGAAGTAACTTCAACATGTGATATAACTGTACGAGTATCATCAGCAAATACATATAATGGCAACAACACCATTACTAATATTGCCATTACAAATAGTTTTAAATGTTTTTTCATTAATATATCCTCCTTCCTAATATTATAATTAATGAAATAATACACTCTTATTTTATCATAAAATTATTTTTTTTATACAATAAAAAAGCACATTTCTGTGCTTTTACATTCTTAATGAAGTATCGTCCTCTAATGTTTCATTTTGCACTTGAACTACTTCACTTATTACTATTTCTTTTTTACCTTCAACTTTTTTAAATTTTGGATTAGAAGAAGCATTTAATTCTTTTTTATTTGAATGTTTTTTCATCCTATCATGTATTTTTAATAAATACCACTCATATAACTTTATAGCCACATCTTCATAAGCAAAACTTTCTATACTTGAAAAACCATTTCTAGGAATAATTCCCAATATTTTAGGTCTCTTCTTATTATTTCTTTCATATATTTTATTAATCATCGAGATTAGCTCATTAAAAGCAGTTTGCTCCAGTTTTGAATCACTACGATATTTTTCATAATTAAGAGCATATTCTAGTGCTTTATCAATAAATCCTTTTATTTCATTAAATGCACTAATCATTTTTTCACTTGCTACTACTTTTGATCCTTTCTTCATATTATCAAAGAATCCTGGATTAAAATCAAATGAAATAATATAATTAATATCACTTAAAATATGATGTGCTTCAAACATTTGATTATTCTTTTCATCCAAATCAGCTAAATGATATAAATTATCTTCATTTGCTCTTTTTTGATAATCTACAGCAGTTTCAATAATTGACTTAGTATTACTTACTTCAGATGTTAATATAGATTTAAAATAATTTAAATATGTTTTTCTTTGTTTTTCATTTGGTAATATTTGCTTTAAACCTTCTTCATATTCTTTTAATAATTCTTCACTTGTTAATACATCCAATATACTTAAACTACTTATATCGAAGTCTTTAAGATGTTTTGATAATATTTTATATTCATCTTTTATTCTACTATCATAACCTCTTTTAAACGCATCATTTTTTCTCTTTTGACCCATTAAACTTCTTTTAGTATTAATTAGTTTTTTAAGTTCTGATTTCTTTTCAACTAATTGTTTAGATATATCATTTAATTCATTTTCTATAGTAGTAATTTTATTCTCATCAAATTTATCTTCACTATATAATAATTCTTGTTTTTTTGATAATTCTACTCTTCTTCTTTCCAATTCTTGTGATTCAGAAATACAAGTATTTATTCTTTTTTGAGCTTTTTTTACTTCTTCATCTTTTTCATTAAAACGATTTAAATTCTGTTCACTAAATCTATCTCCAAATAAAGAAATCAATCTATTATATACTTCTTTAATTATAATTATTTTATTTAATTTTTCTATATCAATATGTTTACTAAAAAACTCTTTATTATAAATATTTATTTCTAAATTATTAAGAATACTTACATCAGAAATAATATATAAAATACTTTCCATAAAATCACCCTAATTATATAATATCACAACTATAAATTATAACTACTTGATTTATCTATAATATACACATCATTAGACATTAATTATAATTTCATATTGTCTTCTTCATAGCTATCAACTATTTTTCCACTACTCATAAAGCTTTGTCTTATATTATTAGCCATATCTACATCAAAACCGCTTTGTTCAATTAAGAAATCTAAATCTTCCATTGTAACAGTTCCACTTTTTAATCTTTCTCTTATCTCTGTAAAAGGTCTTTTTCTTTCTTCTATTGATCCAATAGTTTCTTTATATTTTTTATAGTCTTCATATGTAGATGTAAGTTCAAGTATTTCATCTTCAGTTAATTCATAACCATTTTTAACTTTAGTCATTAATCTATCAGCTTCAGGAGAAGTGTTTTTTCTTTGTTTAGCATAATAATCATATGACTGCTTAGTAAATGCACGAGCAAGTTCCAACTCCTCATCTTGTGAATACTTTCCTTCTTCATATGTACTTTGACTTTTAAGTTTACCAATCATTGCCTCTGGATTATAATTTGGATTGTTTTCTATTTCACTAATTGGTATACCAGTATTCATAGGTTTGAATTTGCTATTAACAACAGCTTGATTTTGAGGCACTATTACACTTTGAGGATTAGAAATATCTATAGAAATAGTTGGCATTTTTACAGGTATACTAGGTATATTAAAAGTAGGTATTCCATTATAAGATGGAATACTTCCTAAACTAGGAACTGGTTCACTAAAATTCGTTTGATTATTATTCATTTTTATCACATCCTCAAATAATTATAACATATATCAAACAAAAAAGAGACTTTAAAGTCTCTTATTTACTTGTTATTGATTTAACACTACTAAATGGACTATATACATTCTTTTCTTCACTATTTAAAGCAAAACTTCTTACTTTATAGTAATATGTTGTTCCTTTTTTAGTTTTATCAACATACTTTAATAATTCTTCAACGCTAGTGAATTCTTTTACTTTAGTATATTTTCCACCCTTTTTAGTTGATCTATATATTTGATATCCGCTTGCGCCTTCTACTTTACTAACATTTACTATTACTTTCTTACTCTTTGTTGTTAATGTAAATGTTGGTTTCATTGTTGTTTGTTTTAAACTAACTTTTGTCCAAGATGAACAATTATCATCTTTATTACATGCTTTTACTCTAAAGTAATATGTTACTCCCATCTCTTGTTCAGTCTGATCAATATTTCCATATTTTGGTAGTTCTTCTACTAATTCATAATTTTCACCATCAATACTCTTTTCAAGTACATAAACTGAAGCTCCCTTAGATTCTCCTATTGTAACTTGCATTGAATCATAGTTTGTTAATTTAACACTTAATTCAGCAGATGCAGGTGCTGTTTTTGCACTTACTACACTACTAAAGCTTCCATATACTTTACTTCCATCAACTGTTTTATATGCTCTTACTTTGAAGTAATATTTTTTATTTGATTTTAATGATTTAGCAGTATACTCTAGTTTCTTATTACTTGTTAGCACTCCTAATTTAGTAAATGTTTTATTATCTGTACTATAGTGAATTTCATATCCACTAACACTTACCTTATCATATCCTACTTTTACACTTGTACTAGAAATACTTAAAACATTTAATCCAGTTACTTTATTTGGTAATACTTTCTTTTTAACTACATTTGAAAAACTTGACCATTTACCATTTCCATATACTTTAATTTTATAATAGTAAGTTTTTCCATATGTTAAACCACTATCAGAATAACTATTTGTTTCAACAGTATCAACTTTACTATATTTTTTACCATCAAAACTTCTATAGATATTTGCTTTTTTTATAGTTTGTTGTTCATCCCATGAAAGTGTTAATTTATTATTATTTGCTTTAATATTTATTGTTGGTACTTCAATATCTTCATTTTTTATTTCTACACTATCAGTCGTTAATGCAAACGTAGAGAAATGAGTTGTTAAAAATTTAACGTATAAATTATTTCCTACTTTAACAATACTTCCCTCAATTACTTCTGTTATTACCCCATTATGAGATATATGAACTACATTTACTTTATCACCTTCACTAAAATCTCCAACTATTGGAAAATATACATATAATCCAAATTTAAATGCACTAAGATAACTATGTTTTCCACTAATAAATAGTTTTAAATCAAACGCACTAATGATATTTATTTCATTATCATTTTCTGCTAATAATACATAATCTTCATCAGATACATCATCAGAAATAATAGTTGCATCCAATGGAACATCATAGCTATCTGTTTCAATACTTACATCATTTTCTGCGTCTGTTGACTCTACAATTCCATTTTTAATTAACTCTGAATTCACTTCACAAGCCATTACCCAATCGTATTCTTCATCGTCACCATATAAAAGAATACCACCGTATTTATAAGTCCCTTCACTCTTCAAGTCATTATTAACTAATTCATCAAAATAATCATCATTTTCAATAATAATGAATTCTTTTTCAACTGGACATTCACCTTCATCATCATAATCAATAGGACAATCAAGAGCTTCTATAGTTCTATATGGATTTTCACCTTTAAAATAATTATTTAAAACTTCATTTGTTTTTTCTAATAAAGTTCCTTCTTCATTCTTATCTACATATATAACTTTTAATTCTTTTAATTTAATAATACGTGTTGCATACAGTATATTATCTTTATAAACTGCTATTGTAGCATAAATAGTTGTTTCAAACTCATCTCCATATCCACCGTTACTCATCACTCTAAAATTAAAATCTTTATTGTTCTCAATAATTTTCTTAATATCGCTATATCTAAATAATATTTCATTTAATTCTAAATCATTTACTCCTTCAAAAGGTAAAGAGCCATAATGATAATTCATATTAATCATATGTAAATGAGAAATAGTATATATGTCTTCAAAAGAATTAATTATCTCATCTACTTCATTTTTAATACTTTCATCCACATTTGCAAAATCAATTTTTACTTTTAATACTTCTACATAATAACCATCATACCTAACAGGAGCATATGATAAATATCCATCATTAACTAAAAAGAAATCTTCTAATAAAGGATATTTATTATGAACTGCATTTAAAGTTCCCTTATATGAATCATTTAGATCATTTAAATGTTCAATTTCAATAACTTTTTCTAGTACTTCAGAAGATAGTATTTCGCAATCTTCTCTTTCCTCATCATTTAAACATTCTTCATAATATTTTTCATATTCTTCACTAATTTCATTTTCACTTCTATATTTAATTTCTGGTTTTACGATATTAGTAAAATCAATATGATATTCATTATTAACTTTTGTTAGTGACAATCCATTTTTTAATTTTAAAGCATAATCATATATTTCTTTTGTTATAAACAAATACTTTCTAGTTACTAATTCTTCATCATCCTTTTTAATGGATATATAAAAACTATTATCTTCTGTTGGATAAGATACATCAGCAGAAAAATCAAAATATAATTGATATCCATCTGTTAATAATTCATTTTTTTCATTAACAAATGATTCAACATATTTTTTAACTTTATATCTTCCTTCAATTAGTTTTAAGTAATCCTCTAATACTCCTTCATCATTATAATAGTCATAACAACTAACATCTATTTCTTCATCTTCATCATTAGTTATCCAATCACATTCATTTTCTTTCAAATAATTCTCAACTTCAATTCTATTATATTGAGTATTATCAATATTAATTAAACTAAGATCAATTATGTAAGCATCTTCATTATTTTCATTATATTCATAATGATTCATAAATGCTTTAACATTTGATAAATCATCAAGAATATTTTCTGCATCATTTTTAGTTAATCCATAAATATTAGTATAAAAAATACTTAAAATTAATCCAAATAAAAATATTAATTTCTTCTTCATAAACTCTCCTTTTATATTATATTTAAATTATAACAAATAAAAAAGAGACTTTAAAGTCTCTAACAGATTTAACATCACTAAATGGACTATATACTTCTTTTCCATCATCCGTGATCTTACTTTATAATAATATGTTGTTCCTTTTGTGATTTTATCATATAAAAAACAATTAAAATATAATACTAAAAAAGAATAGTTTTATCTATTCTTCTTTAATTATAAATTGATTATCATAATCT